>NZ_DJIO01000181.1:0-13274 GCF_002433655.1 Thalassolituus sp. UBA6592
CGCCAGAGCGCCAGCCACACTGCTGATGCTGAGTAAACCGGAAGCCCGCAGCAATTGTTCGATACGCAGGTTCACCTGCTCCACGCCGTACGGCCCCTGCCGCAGAGCGACCAGCACCTGAAAGCGGTTAAAGGCGGCAAACACCTGAGCTGCGTCTGCCCCAGCACTGACGGCGTTACAGAAATCCCGGTAGCCATGAGTAACCGCCTCGCGCCAGCGCGGCTGTTGCCAATAAATATCCTGCGTCTCCAGCAGATCAAATGTTACATCATCAAATTGTGCGAACGCCTGCTCTGCGGCCGCGGCATCACTGCGGTTTACTGCCGCAGCCAAATGACCGATACCACTGTTGGCATCAAACCGATGCGATATGCGCAGCGACGCCATGGCGTTCTGCATGGGTCCACAGGCAGGCTCTGTGTAGGCAGTAAGATCACACTCTGTGAGCTGTTGCAGCACTGCAGCAAAGGCCGCATCCGGGCCATGCTGTTGCCCGGCATCGCATAAATCCGCCAGCACACTGCCGGCTTCCACTGACGCCAGCTGATCTTTATCGCCCAACAGAATCAACCGCGTTGCCGGCGAAAGTGCGGCAAACAGATGAAACATCATGGGTAAATCCACCATGGACGCTTCGTCCACCACCACGCAATCAAACGGCAATGTCTGTTCTGCGTTGTATCTGAAACCATTGGGCGTCCAGCCGAGCAGACGATGCAGCGTGTAACTTTCATCGGGTATCCGCCCCGCATAAGGCAGACTGTTACCATTACTGGCATTCAGCTTGGCCTGGCGAATGGATTCCGTCATGCGCGCAGCGGCTTTACCGGTCGGCGCCGCCAGGGCTATCGACATCTGCGGCGACTGACTGATCAGCGCCGATAACAGACGTGTAACCGTGGTGGTTTTCCCCGTTCCGGGCCCACCGGTAATGACCGTAAACTGCTGCAAGCATGCGGTGGCCGCTGCGACTTTCTGCCAATCCACCAGACTGCTGTCGGCACTGGCAAATAATTCATTTAATACCTGCTGCAAAGCAGCGTGTTCGTCTTCGTTCTGCTCGCCGGTTTTTTCAACTTCGGGACCACGTCCGATACGCTGATGTATCTGCTGCAGCACACCCTGCTCATAAAAATAGTACCGTGCCAGATACAGCCGGCCATTATTCAGCACCAGAGGCTGATGCTGATAGCGGGCCGCCGATGCATCAGAAGCCGCCGGATTAAATACGGTAAAACTGCGCTGCAGAACCGCATACAGGTCCTCAACAACAGACTGCCATTCTTCATCCAGTTCCATAACCGGGCACATAACAGGACCAATAACAGAACTACGCGTCTGGTCAGCCGTCGCCGGGCTAAACGCTGGTAAGGAGTCCGGTAAACAGACCGGCAGACAGACCTGGCCTTTGCCCAACGCGGCACTGACCATCTGCGCCGCAAATTCCAGTAGCCGCAGCTCATCTTCGGTCAGATCCGAGCGTCCTTTTTCATAAGCCAGAATCTGACGCCCGACCTGATAATCAATGGCACGCAGCGGAGAATCTGCTTCCTGTCGCACACGATTAACAGCTGTGTGAGTCATGCCACGATTCATGTTTTGAGTCATGCTGCATCCTCCTCTGCGCCGCTGAGAATTGCCCGCCACTGCGCCAGGGCATGAGGATCAACACTGTGGTAATAAACACCCGGCGCCTGCGGCAAACTGGCAGCATCACTTTTAATATCCGTTACCTCGGGTTCATCAAATAAATCCACCTGTGCAAACAGATCAGCCTGTGCTGACTCTGTTTGCCCTGTTGTTTTATTTGTTGTTTCCTGCTCACGCACAGTCGCAGCAGATGGTACAGCAGACAGCAATGGTGCCTCAGCCCCCAGATGCATACCGCGCAGATAAAAATAATACACGCCCCCCAAATGCTGTTGCGGTGAATAATCCGGCAACCGCTGACTCAACAGACGATCCAGCGCCACGGTATAAATCCAGGCCTGTAAATCGTACTGATGACTCACCATGGCGGCGTTCAATGCCGCCGGAGCGTAATCCTGTAACCGTTCACCCAGGAAATTCGATTTATAATCCGCCACATAGTAGCGCCCCTGATAGCAAAAAATCAGGTCAATAAAGCCCTTAAGGTAGCCGGATAACGCATCAAACTGAAAACGTTCTGCCTGAGCAGAATCTGCATTTCCCTGAGCCAGTAAACGATTCACCTGCGAAGCCTGTAAACCGGCCACCGGAAGATAAAATTCCATTTCATCAAGGCGCCCACCTTCGACAATATCCTGCAGTGTGAAGGTTTCACTGCTGCCCGCCGCGGACAGCGTATTCAGCGGGCTTTGCACAACGGCAGTTAACCACTGCGCCAACTGTTCAGTCTGATTGATAGCGTGTGATGGTTGTGTTGCCTGTGCCTGGCCGTTCTGATTCAGCGACTCATCGTAAAGGCCATAATGGCGCAGCTCGCGCTCACATATATCCAGCAGTTGTGCCTGATCGTGAAAATCCCAGTGTTCAAATACAGCATGCAAACAGGTACCAGCATTCGCGCCGCGGGCAAAGGTCAGTGCCGCCGCGTCTGAATTAAATTCCTGTCGTTCAGCCAAGGCAGAAGATGCCTGAGTATCGTCTGGCAAATCAGCAATCGGCAGAAAGCTTCCCACTGAATCGCTGTAGAGCGTTTCATCGGTACGCAGCAGTGCATCATCCGCAATCCCCTCTGACACAGCCGTACTCTGCTCCGCTGCAGCAGTCATACCGTTCTGACTATGCGTGCCATGTGCGGCCGCCAGCTGACTGTAACTGCTGACCCGCCAGTGATCCCATTTTCCCGCTTTTATCTGTGCAGGTTTTATCTGCGCTGCTTCACCTGCGCCACTCAGCTTACCTTCAGCAAGAAGCCACGCCGGCGGTGCACACAGCTGTATTGCCTGACTGTCAGTCATACGCTGCTCTAACACGGACCATTGCGGATCTGATTCAATGTCGAGTAAATAGCCCAGCGCGGTGTCGGCAATGCGGGATTTTTTCTGTCTGCTACTGCGCCCGTCGAGAGCGTCGGCCAACCAGATAAAACAGCCCTGCACCGCACGGGTAACAGCAACGTACAGAAGGCGCAGAGACTCAGCCAGTGCATCACGCCGGGCTGCCGCTTTTGCTTCCTCATCCGGATCAAGATCCAGCACCATGCAGTCATCGCGGACGGAGAAATACTGCGTATCGCTTTTGCTGTTCGGCAGGTAACTGTCATCCCAGAGGAAAGGTAAAAATACCAGCGGATATTCCAGACCTTTCGATTTATGAATGGTCACAATGGTCACCAGATTGGCATCACTTTCGAGCCTTAACTGAGCTTCATCGCCGGAACGTTCTTCCGAGAAAACCTGCTCGCCAAACCAGCGTAACAATGCCTCATGGCCACGCAGACGTCGTGACGCTGCCTGCAGTAATTCACCGAGGTGCATCATATTGGTCAGCTGGCGTTCACCGTCTTCCTGATAGCGCAGACGTTCGGCGCGCTGATCCTGCTCCAGCCAATGCATCACCGCCGCCATGATGCCACGCCGGTTCCACAGCTGGTGATAGGCCAGATTCTGCTCCAGCGCCTGTTCCCAGGCCTGCTCATTATTCAGCAGATGGTCGAGCTGTAACGCACTGAATCCCTGACTAAGGGTTGCCAGCGCGGTGCGCAATGCCCGCTCATCGGAGGGGTGAGCGACCGCCTGCAACCAGGCAAACATGTCTTTGGCTTCCTGTGATTCATACACGCTGTCGCGGGTCAGAAATACACTGCCAATGCCGTGTATCATTAACGCATCCCGAATCCAGCCTGCCTGCTTACGGCTGCGCACCAGTACCGCAATATCTTTTGCCTGAACCTTATCGTCGCCCAACTGTGCGTCACCGCTGAGCAGACCATGAATGGCCGCAGCACACTGTTCAGCCACTTCCGCCTGAGCGGTAGTGCGCGAATATTCTTCGCCGTCAAACCAGAGTTGCAGAGGAGACTGAACCTCTCCGGCAATGGTTAATGGCTGGCTGTCGGCTTTACCTGCGGCCGCCACTTCAACAAAGTGAATATCCTCATCAAAAATAAACGGGCTTTTGTGAGCCGTAAACAACTGGTTAACACCATCAACCAGTAAAGAGTGACTGCGCCAGTTAGTACCAAGCGTAAAGCGCCGTTCGTCGCTGAGCTGCCGCCGCGCCTGAATATAGGTAAAAATATCGGCACCACGGAAGCCGTAAATGGCCTGTTTAGGGTCGCCGATCATAATCAGCCCGTAATGGTCTGGCTGCGTCGCCAGCCTGTCATCAGCCTGACCAGCGGGCGGATAAATACGGTTAAAAATATCGTATTGCTGCGGATCGGTATCCTGAAATTCATCGATCATCGCCAGCGGATACTGACGACGGATATGAGATGCCAGCAAATCCCCCTGCTCACCGCGCAGCGCGGTTACCAGCAGACGTAAAAGATCATCCGGCGTTAACGCCCCGGCTTTTTCCAGCAAATCAAAATAACGTTCTTTGATCACATCCAGCCATGCCATTTCAAGCATCAGCTGCAATGCGTCTGCCTGCGCACAGAAATCAGCAATGGCATCAAACAATTCATGTTTTGGCAGATCGCCACTGGCCAGTTTTTCTTCCATCCCCGCCGGAGTCAGGCGATCAAGGTTATCGGCAGCAGGCAGACTGAAAGACGACAGAAAATACTGATACGCCTGACCAATCCATTTAGGCGTATTGGTTTTACTGTAACTGCGTTTATTCAGCCCTGAATCCTGAATCAGAGCAGCGATATCTTCCGCAGCGGTTGCTTTACACAAGGTAGCAACCTTGTGAAATTGTTCTTTTGTCCGTTGCCAGACAGCATCAAGATTGTGATCGTTTATCTCAGGAACGATGCGCATATCCGGGCGACTGATGCGCGAACGGACCTTGGCAAACAAGGCATCCGGGCCATTGTAGCGGCTTAATAAAAACCGCCCCTGCTCTGTATTCAGGCCGTAGGCTTCGGTACGCCAGACATCTTCACAGGCCTGTTGCAGATATTGTTCACTGTCCAGCACCAGCTCAGCGTCGAACACCACACCACTGTCGAAGGCAAACTGCTTCAGCATGCGCTGACAGAAACCGTGAATGGTATAAATCGCTGCTTCATCCATCAGCGCCAGGTTACTTTGCAACCAGGGTAATAATTGCTGGCGAATATCCGCCTCACTGACACCGGCAGCAGCAGACAACTGCGCCAGATAATCCGGCAGATCAGAATCCGCCGCCGGCTGATCATTTTCCAGTCGCAGTAAATCTTCCAGAGTCAGACGCAGACGCTGGCGAATCCGGCCGCGTAATTCTTCCGTTGCTGCACGGGTAAAGGTCACTACCAGAATCTGATCACAGCCTAACCGACCGCTACTGCCATCTGCAGCAGATGAATCCAGAGTATCTGCTGCTGCACCACTGCGGCCATGCCCAAGAATCAAACGATTATAAAGCCCGGTAATGGTAAAGGTTTTACCGGTACCGGCACTGGCCTCAATCAGGGATTGGCCGTACAGCGGAAAATGCGGAATGGATAACGTCTTCATCGTTACACCTCCCCGCTCTTACTGCTCTGAATCTCGTTACTGTAAATCTCGCTACTGTGAGTCTCGTCGCTGTGAATATGCGTTTTAATATCTGCCATCAACACACCATATTTCTCCAACCAGTCTGACGAAGCACCCAACAGCACCTTACTGACAAAATCCGGCATACAGCGTTGCAGATACGGCGACGCAAGTTCGCCAAATTCTGCCTCTGCCTGCTTATGCATCTGCTTTTGTACGTGTTCGTTTTTATCCGTGACGCTGTCCGGGTATTTTTCGCTGGCGATATCCTCTGCAGACAGCAGATTCCACAAAGTATCCGGCAGATGGGGAACAGGTTGCCGCCAGGCCTGCATAAACCATGTCAGCGCCTGTTGCATATGTTCTTTTGCCAGCGTTGGCGGCGGCGCCTGCAAACGTATATGTCGCAGTTGCGTCCCCTTTTTACCTTTGCTTAATCCCAGCAGATGCGCATGAGAAATCAGCCCGGGCTGCGCCGTCTGTGCCATAACCAGATCGAGCCAGAGGGATAACAGGTGTTTACCATGAATGTCGCCTACCCGATAAAACACCAGATATCCGCACGGCTCATCCGTGTGAGCAAGTGGATCATGGCTGTCATTGCTATAGCCACGTTGTAATTCGCCCTTCACTGAAACCTGAATGGTCTTCAATTCTGCAGCAACGGAATCGTCTTCTGCAGCGGCTTCATTGTTCACTTCGATAGCACATTCACTGTCACACAGCAGCTGACGACTGGCTAACGAATGCTCCGTCAGCAGCACAATCTGCTGCGCAAGCGGGACAGAATTGCCGACCAGATCCGCACTCCAGACCTCTCCTAATGCATTCACCGGCAGATGGCCAAGCGCCTGCTGACGCGCGGTAAAATTAGGCAGATCACTTAATAGACCGTGATCATAACTGCCGCCGTTAGCGAGACTGAAATCCTGCAGTGCCAGATGCAGCCAGTCTTCTTTCAGCTGATACGAATCGAGCCCCTGCAGCGTAAAGGGCTCTTCGGTTTCATGTGCCTGCCAATAACTGTCAAACGATGCGCGCAAACGGCGTTTTACAAAAAACTTAAAGGGATCGTTCAGTGCCTGCTTAACATCTTCCCAGTCGGCCTGAGTAACATCCAGTTCCGCCGGCAGCGGCAAAGGTTGAGTAAAAAACTGCGAGGCGCCTGCGTCCTGCGCACCCTGCACATTTAATTGCTCTGCGGCATTCGCCACGGCGGACCACAACGTCTGATATCCGGCAACAGCACGGCTGCCCTCAGGCGGAATAAATGACTGACGGTTATATGGCTGCAACGGCAGATATTCCGTCAGCCATTCGTGCATCGCTTCACGGCTTTCGCTGTGCGGCAGGTCACTGTGCTGCGCCAGACAATAACTGTCACACAGATAATCCTGCAGTTCTGCCACCAGCACCGATGGCTGCAGCTCAGCGTTTTCGCGCACATCACGGCCACGGTAACTGATGTACAGATAATTCTGTGCGGAGCAGACAGCTTCAAGAAATAAATAACGGTCGTCTTCCCGGCGCGAACGGTCGCCACGGCGGGATTTACCACTGACCATTAAATCGAACCCCACCGGGGTTACCCGGCGTGGGTAATCTTCGTCATTCATGCCGAGCAGGCACACGGCTTTAAACGGAATAGAACGCATCGGCATCAGAGTACAGAAGTTCACCGGCCCCGCGAGAAAACGCTGCCAGCCGCCCTGTTGCCCTAATTCATTAATAAACCAGCTACGTACCACCACCGGGCTGAGTGTCTGGTTAAATGCCGAGGTATTTAATTCTTCCAGCCAGCTCATAATGGCATCGCGGATTTTTTGCAGCGGGAACTGATCGTTATCTTCTGCCAGATAAAAATCATCCAGCATGGTTAACAGAATGGCGGACCACTGTTCGGCCGTTTTACCTGTCTGCCGGATTTCTCCGCCAACAGGCGAAGCATCAGCGGACAGACCGTCTGCATCAGCATCAGTATCAGAATCAGAGCAGAATATTTTTTGCCAGTATTCCAGCGTATCAACGAACTGCATCAGTTTACCGAGCAATTCACCTTCGTTACCCTCCGCCGCGCTGACCGGAAAATCACCACGAAAATCCTGTTGCGAGTCAGGTAACATATAGCCCAGCAATAATTGCCGCAGCCCTTTACGCCAGCTGTTCTGCTCAAAAGCAGGTAAGCCCAGCTGCTGTCGTTGTTCACTGTCCAGCCCCCAGCGCACCTGAGCGCGCGCCAGCCAGTCACGCAGCAACGGTAAATCGTCTTCACTGATCGCAAAACGCTGGCGGATCGCCGGCACATCCAGCCAATCCTGAACCTCGGTAATCAGAAAGCGGCTGTCGGCCAGGTTTAACAGAGAAAGGAAACTGTCGATCAGAGGTTCTTCCTGCGCAATCGACTGGTCGGCAATGGCCCAGGGAATACGGTAATCATCACCATGTTGCGTTTGCGCCCGGCTGCTGGCAAATACCGCATCAATGTAAGGAGCATACTGATCGATATCCGGCACCATCACCACAATATCGCGCGGTTTCAGTTGCGGGTCGTTATCGAGCCAATACAGAATCTGATCATACAGCCGCTGAACTTCGCGCAGCGGGCTGTGGGCACTGACAAAACGCACGCTGCCATCGTCTGCCGCCACCACCTGTTTAAAAGCACTGCTGTTCACCGCTTCTTTGGTAAACGCGCGCTGCTGCGGATCATTCAGATTGAGAATATCGTCCTGCAGGTGTTGCAGCAGATTAACCGGCTGGCGCTCAACGTAGGCTTCGATATCGGCCATATTTTCCGGACGCTGTTCAGCAGTTTCATGCACCAGTGTAAGAAAATCCCGCCCCAGCCTTCCCCAGGAGGCCAGTAATGGATTACCCCGCTCCAGCAGATCCGCAGCCATAGGTTGCTGCCGTAAAATCGCCCGGCGCTGTTTATCGCTGACAATATCGCCCCAGAAATTACGGCAAGGGTTGAGCAGAAAGAAATGCACTTCAACCTGAGCTGAAATAGCCTGCAGGACCTGCCAGTAACTGCCAGGCAGTGCCGCAATTCCGAACACAAACAGACGCTTTGGCAGGCCGTTCAGACGTTCCGGATAACGCTGCACCAGATCTTCCAGCTCACTTAATAAGCGTGCCCTGTGATCCAGCGAATGACCGAGTTCGGCACTGTCGGCCACCAGCGCACGCCATACCAGAGGTTGCCACGGATGCGCACTGACATCGCCATCGGCGATGGTGTCATCCCCCAACTCCCAACCCAGTAACCAGTCCGGACGATAGAGCAGATACTGGTCAAAGACGTCGGCGATGGTTTGCGCCAGCTGAAAACATTTCAGCCCGTTGTGATCCGCTTCAAGATAATGGGCAATGGCTTCACATCCGGGCTGCTGTGCTAATGTCGGCAGCAGGCGCATCAGCTTCCAGCTCATGATCTGTTTATCGAAGTGCGACTGTTCCGGCAATTCCGGCTTCAGCCGGTTAAACACTTTCCAGATAAAACTCGACGGTAAAGGGAAATCCACCTGAGCTGCGATCCCCAGGCCATCCGCCAGCTGCAGTTTGAGCCAGTGCGCCATCCCCTGACTCTGTACCAGTATGGCTTCCTGATCGAACGGCCCAAGGGGCGCGGTGCGCATCTCGTTAAGCAGAATTCCCCGCAGAACTTCAAGATCATTGGAATGGTACAGACGGAACATAGACACTCAATCCGGGCGCAGAAGATATGCTCAGAGATTACCAGATATTGCCCCGTCCCTGTACAAGTGTGCGCTCTGTCACGGACAGTTCTGGATCCTTTGCAGAAACGACGACCTTTTCCACGCATGCGCAGAGTTCCCAGGAATTTTCCACCAATTGATCAAATTGCGTACTGCTTCACGCCATGGTGAATCCTGCTGAACCTTCTTTACACAGGCGCCTCCCACCTTTGCGCTTGGCATGATCCCGCCGACCATGAAGATTAAAAGCGCGTGAATTAACAGCACCAGATAAGCATAAGTAAGGAGTACACAATGAAAACATTATCGTCCGCAATGACTGCCCTGATGGTAGCTCTGACCATGACACTGGCCGCCTGCAGCGGGGAACAGCCTGAGAGCATAAGTCAGAAAGCAGAACAGGCCGCTGACAGTGTGAAAGAATCAGCCAGCGCAGCCTATGATGAAAGCAAAGAAACCATCTCGGAAGCGGCTGAAAATACCGGCGATTACATGGAAGAAAAAGGTGAAGATATTTCCGACGCCACCAGCGATATGGCCACCGACGCTGGCAATGCGGTAGAGGATGCCTGCGAGAATGTGAAGGAATCAGCAGGCGCTGAAGATACGGATTGCTGATCCCTTCACCGGGTCAATATCCGCCGTATAAAAAAGAGCGCCATTGGCGCTCTTTTTTCTGCCGGCTTTTTATGTCCGGCATTTTATGACTACCTTTTATGCCCGGCTCTTTTACTGACCAGCAATCTGCATTCCCGCCGCTTTGGCACGGGCGGCGTGCAGTTTTTTATAGCTGTTGATCAGACGCTGATGTTTATCCAGCCCTTCCAGCTGCATATTGGTTAGCGTGAGTCCGTAAAAACGCACACTGCCCTCTACCGAACCAACTGCCGCCTGCATGCGCTCTTCACCGTACATGCGGGTGAAGTTAGCGATAAAATCAGCCAGCTCCAGCTCATCATCCAGAGTCACTTCCAGCACACAGTTCAGCGCCTGATAAAACAAACCACGTTCAACCGTATTGTCGTTAAACTGCAGGAACATTTCAGTCAGCTCTTTCGCCTCCTCCAGACGATTGACCGCCAGATAAATCAGCAGTTTAAGTTCCAGAATGGTGAGCTGTCCCCACACGGTATTATCGTCAAACTCGACGCCGATCAGGGTAATAATGTCCGTGTAGTTATCCAGCTCGCTTTCTTCCAGACGCTCCACCAGATCATTCAGCTGCTCTTCGTCGAGACGATGCAGATTTAAAATATCTTCACGGAAATACAGTGCTTTGTTGGTGTTATCCCAGATCAGATCTTCAACCGGGTACACTTCGGAATAGTCCGGCACCAGAATACGGCAGGCTTTGGCACCCAGCTGCTCATAGACCGCCATATAAGATTCTTTGCCCATGTCTTCGAGAATATCGAACAGGGTCTGTGCTTCCTGCTGGTTAGAGTCTTCGCCTTCGCCAGAAAAATCCCACTCACAGAAATCATAATCTGCTTTTGCACTGAAGAAGCGCCAGGACACCAGCCCGGTGGAATCAATAAAATGCTCGACGAAATTATTCGGCTCCTGCACGGCCTGACTTTCAAAGGTTGGCTGCGGTACATCGTTCAGGCCTTCAAAACTGCGCCCCTGCAGCAGTTCCGTCAGACTGCGCTCCAGCGCCACTTCAAAACTCGGATGAGCACCGAAAGAAGCAAACACACCGCCATTACGCGGATTCATCAGGGTCACGCACATCACCGGAAACTGACCACCTAAGGAGGCGTCTTTGACCAGAACCGGGAATCCCTGCTCTTCCAGCCCTTTGATACCGGCGATAATGCCCGGGTATTTATTCAGCACATCCTGCGGTACATCCGGCAACGCCAATTCATTTTCCAGAATTTCACGTTTTACCGCGCGCTCAAAAATCTCTGACAGACACTGCACCTGAGCTTCTTCGATGGTGTTGCCCGCGCTCATGCCATTACTGAGGAACAGGTTTTCGATCAGGTTAGACGGGAAGTAAACCGTCTCGCCATCGGACTGGCGCACAAATGGCAGCGAGCAGATGCCACGCTCCACATTGCCGGAGTTGGTATCAATCAGATGTGTGCCCTGTAATTCCCCTTCCGGGTCGTACACACCGAGGCAGTAATCATCCAGAATCTCTGGCGGCAGACTGTCGTCTTCACCGGGCTGAAACCATTGCTCATCCGGGTAATGCACAAATTCAGCATTGGCCAGCTCTTCACCAAAGAACTGATCGTTATAGAAAAAGTTGCAGTTAAGGCGTTCAATAAATTCGCCGAGTGCTGAGGCCAGAGCGCTCTCTTTGGTTGCGCCTTTACCATTGGTGAAGCACATCTGTGAATCCGCATCGCGGATATGCAGTGACCATACATTCGGCACGATATTGCGCCAGGAAGCGACCTCAATCTTCATACCGAGGTCTGCCAGCAGGCCACTCATATTGGCAATGGTCTGCTCCAGAGGCAGGTCTTTGCCGGGAATGTAGGTTTCGCTGTCGCTGTCCGTGCCCACGGTCAGCAGCGCCTGGGCATCGTCATCGAGACTGTCGACGGCTTCAATAACGAATTCCGGCCCGGTCTGTACAACTTTTTTCACTGTACAGCGCTCAATGGAACGCAGAATACCGGTGCGGTCTTTCTCCGACAGCCCTTCCGGCAGCTCGACCTGAATCTTAAAAATCTGCTTATAGCGGTCTTCCGGATCGACGATATTGTTCTGCGACAGGCGGATATTTTCAGTAGGAATGTCACGCGCCAGGCAATAAACCTTCACAAAATACGCGGCACACATCGCCGAAGACGCGAGAAAATAGTCAAACGGCCCCGGCGCTGAGCCATCGCCTTTGTATCGGATGGGCTGATCGGCCACCACGGTGAAGTCGTCGAACTTGGCTTCAACCCGCAGGTTGTCGAGGAAATTGACCTTAATTTGCATGCACGGTACCGCTTAACATTTGTGTCGTTTGCCCACTGGGCGATTGGGCCGACATTATGCGGATTTTTGCCCTGTGAGTCTCGCCTTCTCTCAGCCGCTATTGGCGTCAACTGGCCTCTTGCAGCCCTTCTGTACCATATTCAGCGCCGTTTGTTTCAGCGCCAGCAAACAGGTTAACGCTGACTATCAGATCAATAGCGTCCTTTTATAATGTCCTGTCAGATAATACCGCCGCATTACTTTGTACAGGTTTTTGTATAAGATGTTGTACAAACTATTGTACAACTTAATATTCATCCCCTGATGGCACGCAGAATCGCCTGCAGAGCCCGCTCAGGGTCAATACAGGTATCCCTCATGTCACAGCTGATCCGTCTCGTGTATGCCAGCCACTCCGTTCACAAGCCGAACGGTGGTGCCGTTGACCCAGTGGTCGGTTCCGTACTGGCGCAGTCCCGCCGCAACAACCCTAAGAATGAAATCGGTGGCATCCTCTTCTTCGGCGATGGTTACTTTTTCCAGTGTCTGGAAGGCGAAGCCCACAAAGTGATTGCCACCTATAACCGCATCGTACGTGACGACCGTCATACCGGTGCTCAGGTGTTGCTGCAGCGCAGTATTGATGAGCGTCTGTTTACCGACTGGTCTATGAAATACATCCCGGCAGCCGACGGCGTTAAAGCCCTGCTGAAAAAACACGGCTATCGCCGCTTTACACCGTTTGAGTTTTCCCACGACCTGATTGAGCAGCTGGTCGCCCAACTGCACCGCGAGCAACAGGGTTTATCATCGGATAAAGGCAGAGCAGCCACACATGACAGTGGATTGCTTTCTGCAGCCTCTGACCACGCCGACAGCCCGGCTCCTCAGCCAGGACTGTGGCAGAAACTGGCGGCGCGCATCGGCCTCAGCTGAGCCCCCTACTGCAACCCTGCGCAGTTGATTACTGCGCCGAGCACTGCACTTCAGCAAGACATTTGAGCAGTACATTTGAGCA
>NZ_DJIO01000181.1:13590-18451 GCF_002433655.1 Thalassolituus sp. UBA6592
GAGCAGTACATTTGAGCAGTACATGCGAACAGGACACCCGTACAAATCAGGCAGTTCATGACAGGGCGCGCTGATGGAACACAGAGTGACATTCACTCAGGGAAACATTCATTGGCTCGCCTTGTCGCTTAAACCATACTGACCCAACGCGGGGACGTGTCATTCTCTATGAATGCGGTTCATAAGCCTGATTTGTTACGACGGTTTGCCGGGGAAAAGAATTCCCGGCACTCTCCGATAACTGATAGAGCAACTGATAAAACAACCGATACAGCCTGACCTGTGCAGGGTCAGCCCCCGTTCAAGGCTGCTTTTACAGCAACAGAATCAAAGCACCAGAACAGCACCGAGACGCCCAAAAACCCGGTAACCGGATGCAGAAAGACCTGCACAGCCAGATACGCGGGTTATCCAGATGAGAGGGAAAGCAATGAAACTCACCATTAATGATCAGACTTACGACGTCCAGGCGGACGACGATACGCCACTGCTGTGGGTAATCCGCGACGACCTGGGCATGACGGGTACCAAATACGGCTGCGGCCTGGCTCAGTGCGGGGCCTGTTCAGTATTGATTGACGGCCAGGTGATGCGCTCCTGCGTCACACCGGTTGGCAGTGTCGCCGGCAAAAGCATTACCACCATCGAAGCGATCGAAAACGATGATGTGGGTAAAAAAGTAGTTAAAGCCTGGACCGAACATCAGGTGCCACAGTGCGGTTACTGCCAGTCTGGTCAGGTCATGGCGGCAACAGCCTTGCTGAAAGCCCATCCGTCACCCAGCGAAGAACAGATCAACAGTGCCATGATCAATCTGTGCCGTTGCGGTACTTACAATGCCATTCACGCTGCGGTAGCCGATCTGGCCACGGAAGTGACTGTATCCAGCACACTCTCCGACCTCAGGAACAACACCCAGTCAGAAACAACAGGAGCCTAAGCCCATGAAAGCTGCAGATGAAAATCCTGTAATGACACAAGCAGAATTGTCCGATCAGCCGGTGAACGTTTCCCGCCGTCGCTTTTTACTTTCTTCCGCAGGCCTGACGGCCGGTGCGTTCGTTCTGGGTGTGGGCCTTCCCGCCGGCAAAGCCCGTGCTGCTGACAGCAAAGCATACGCAACCAAAGTCCCTGCCTTTCTGGAAATCCTGGCGGATAACAGCGTGCGCCTGCAAAGCCCGTTTGTAGAAGGTGGCCAGGGCGTTTACTCCGCCATGGCACAGATCGTCGGCGAAGAACTGGATGTTGATCCGGCCAGTTTTATTGTGGTCAGCGCTCCTGCCGGGGCCGACTATGTCGCAATGGATAATGGTATGCGCATTACCGGCGGCAGTATGTCGGTGCGTACCAGTTATACCAATATGCGTCGCCTGGGCGCCCTCGCCCGTAAAATGTTGATGGAAGCCGGAGCAGCAGCGCTGAATGTACCGTTTGCCGAACTCACTACCGAGCCTGGTAAAGTTGTGCACGCAAAAAGCGGCCGTTCCGTAACCTACGGAAAACTGGCCAGTGCCGCACTGGATATGCCAGTACCCGCACCCGAAAGCGTAACCCTGCGCGATAAAAAAGATTTCCGCTGGATCGGTAAAGCCATGGACCGTCTGGATGTTTACGACAAATCCACCGGTAAAGCCGAATACTCCATTGATATCAAAGTCGATGGCATGCTGCATGCGGCCGTACAACATGCGCCGCGTCTGGGCATGACCGTCGCAGAGGTCCGCAATCTGAGCCAGATTAAAAACATGAAAGGTGTACACTCCGTACACATTCTGGATGGCGCAGTCGCGGTGGTTGCTGAACGTTGGTGGCACGCCAAACAGGCAGCAGAAGCCGCTCAGGTTGCCTGGGCTGAAGCAGAATCTGAACCCGCCGGCGGTGTGCTGCGTAATATGCCTGCGGACTACTCTACCGATGGCCACGCGGATTTACTGGCATCCAAAACCGCTGCCGGTGTGGCCTTTGAAACAGAAGGTGATGCCCGCGCCATGCTCGACAGCGCCGATGATGTACTGGCTTCCACCTACCGTACTCAGCACGTTCATCACGCACAGCTTGAGCCACCATCCGCGCTGGCGAAATTCAATGCCGATGGCACGCTGGATATCTGGCTGCCAAACCAGGCGCAGGATATGTTCCGCGGCGATATTGCCAAACGCGCTGGCCTTAAACCTGAACAGGTAAATCTACACTCGCCCATGCTGGGCGGCTTCTTTGGCCGTCACTTCCTGTATGCCGCAGCCAGCCCTTACCCTCAGGCAATCGAGCTGGCGCAAAAAACCGGACGTCCGATCAAACTGATCTGGAGCCGTGAAGAAGAATTCCTGCGCGACACCATGCGCCCGATGGCGGCGGTTAAATTACGCGCCACGCTGGACGCCAATGGCATGCCAAAAGCACTGGAATCCATCAGCGCCACCGAAGGACCAGGACAGGCACTTTACGGTTATCAGGAAGGTAAAGCCGACAGCTTTGCGCTGGAAGGTATTTCCGGTAAAGCCTATAAAATTCCGAATGTCCGTATCGCTCAGGAATACGTTAAAAACCCGGCCATGCAGGGTTACTGGCGCTCCGTGGGCCATTCGATGAACGATTTTGTTTACGAATGTTTCTTTGATGAAGTCGCCGACAAAGGCGGTATCGATCCTTACGAATTACGTCTGCGTCTGCTGAAAGACAATGAACGCCTGACCAACCTGCTCAATGCCGTGGTTGAATTATCCGGAGGCTGGCGTCGCGGCCCCTACACTGCCGACGATGGTTCAGTGCGCGCCCGCGGCATTGCCATGGCATCACCGTTTGGCTCAGAAACCGCATCCATTGCTGAAGTATCCATTCACAATGGCGAAGTCCGGGTACACAACGTCTGGCAGGCGATTGATCCGGGTTCCGTGGTAAACCCACGGGTTGTTGAGGCTCAGGTTCAGTCCGCTGTTGCCCTTGGTCTGTCAGAAACCCTGGTAGAAGAAGCCGTGTATAAAAACGGTGAACCAACCGCGCGCAACTATGACATGTACCCTATTCTGCGGCCGTCACAAATGGCGGATGTACACGTCAAAGTCGTTGAAAGTGGCGCCAAAATGGGCGGTGTGGGCGAACCTGGCCTGCCATCCGTTCCACCAGCGGTCATTAATGCGGTTTCCCATCTGACAGGGAAACGTATCCGCAGCATGCCGCTGTCCCGTCACGATTTCAGTAAAAAAACCAAAGCGTAATCTGCGTCAGAAATAACGCATATGCACGCTCATCCGCCGGACCGCAACACTAAGGTCCGGCATTTACTGATCACACTATTCTGAGCCTCAAAAGGACAGACCATGAAAAAGTTTCTGATCGTCATACTGGCACTGATTATTATTGCCCTGCTGATGGTATGGCACGGTACACGGGTGCCTTCCTCTGCGTTTGATAACAGCAAAAATGAGAATCCGGTATCCGACGCATTGATACATCAGGGCGAATACGTTGCCCGCGCTGCAGACTGCGTTGCCTGTCACAGCACACCGGAGAGCGAACCCTTTGCCGGTGGACTGGAAATGGCCACGCCACTGGGCTCCATTTTTGCCACTAATATTACACCGGATAAAACCACAGGCATCGGCCGTTATTCGCTGGCCGATTTTGAACGTGCGGTACGTCAGGGTGTTACCCCGGATGGCAAACGACTGTATCCGGCGATGCCCTATCCGTCTTATGAAAAAATGACCGATGCCGATATCGAAGCGCTTTATGCGTATTTTATGCACGGCGTTGAACCGGTTATACAGGAAAATAAAGACTCCACCATTCCATGGCCGATGAATATGCGCTGGCCACTGGCATACTGGAACGTGTTATTTACCGAAGACGGCGTTTACCAGCCCGACAGCAGCAAAGATGAACGGTGGAACCGCGGTGCCTATCTTGTACAGGGTGCCGGCCACTGTGGCAGTTGTCATACCGAGCGTGGCTTCGCCATGCAGGAAAAAGCCCTCAGCGATGCCAGCGATAAATACCTCTCCGGTGCCACACTGGATGGCTGGTACGCCCCAAGCCTGCGCGATGATCACAACACCGGCCTTGGCCGCTGGAGCGAAGAAGACATTGCCCAGTTCCTGAAAGAAGGCCGCAATGAACACGCTGTGGTGTATGGCTCTATGACGGATGCATACAACAACTCCACACAGTTTCTCAGCGATGAAGACCTGAAAGCCATTGCGCATTACCTGAAATCACTGCCAGGCGATCCTCAGCGTGATGGAGCCCCGTGGAGTTATGATGCCACCACGGCCGATAAATTAGCCGTTAATAACCGGGCATCTGTTGCTGGTGCTCAGATTTATTATGACCACTGCAGTGCCTGCCACGGTAACGACGGCCTGGGTAAAGGTAAGTGGATTCCGCCACTGGCTGGCAGCGCCTCCTCACTGGCACCTACTCCGGTATCGTCGATAAATGCGACGTTAAACGGTTCAGGTCGTGTGGTGACTGCCGGCGTTCCTGATTCGTACCGTATGCCGCCTTACCGTAAGCAACTGAAGGATGAAGAGATTGCCGAAGTGCTGTCCTTTATCCGTACTGCCTGGGGCAACACTGGCGGCACCGTCACCGCCGAAGAGGTTGCACACCTGCGCGCTGATACAGATCCTGCCAGCAGTGATGTGATCGTATTGCAGATGCGTTAACCGATCGGCAATACACACATAGCAAAAAGAAACGCCTCCCTGATACGGAGGCGTTTTTTTATGGAGCGATAACAGTGAGTACTAACGCACGTTCAGACAGCCCTGATGCGCCGCACCGCCCAGAACGGATCCGACTCAAGCGAGAACACAGAGAGAACAGAGAACACAGAGAGAACAGAGAACAGAGAACAGAGAAC
>NZ_DJIO01000181.1:18817-19168 GCF_002433655.1 Thalassolituus sp. UBA6592
AGAGAACAGAGAACAGAGAACAGACTATAGCCGGCATAAAAAAAGGGAAGCAATTACCAACTGGGTTATGCTTCCCTTGCGATCTGTGACTGCACTGCGATCGTGCAGCCACCAAACCTGCGGATCATTAACGACATTCGTACACTTTAACGCCAGCGTGACAACCATTAATATCCTGGGCTTCAGCATAGGCAGTTGATAACAGAGCGATAAAGAACAGAGCAAATACTTTTTTAATGATAAATTCCTTCTTAATATGCAGATTGGGTTTTGACAATTAACGGCATTCGTATACCTTAACGTTAGCGTGACATCCGTTTACATCCTGAGCTTCAGCATAAGCGGTTGATA
>NZ_DJIO01000143.1:0-4110 GCF_002433655.1 Thalassolituus sp. UBA6592
CAAGGCGACCGGTAAAGAGCAGTCCATTGTGATTAAAGCGTCTTCTGGTCTGAGTGACGATGAAATCGAAAAAATGGTTAACGATGCAGAAGCAAACGCAGAAGCGGACCGTGAATTCGAAGAACTGGTACAGGTACGTAACACTGCCGATGGCCTGATCCATGCGACTAAGAAAACGCTGGAAGATGCCAAAGACAAAGTGACTGACGATGAAAAAACAGCAATCGAAAAAGCCATCGCAGATCTGGAAGAAGCTCTGAAAGGTTCCGATAAAGCTGACATCGAAGCGAAAACCAACGCTCTGACTGAAGCATCCAGTGGTCTGGCGCAGCGTCTGTACGCTGAACAGGCTCAGGCTGAGCAAGCTGCTGGCGCCGACGCCGGTGGCCAGTCTTCCAGCCAGGATGACGATGTTGTGGACGCCGAGTTTGAAGAAGTGAAAGACAAGTAATCAATTCCTTGAATTGATCATCTGAGAACGCGGCAGTCTTCCTTTACGAGGGCTGTCGCGTTTTTTTGCTTGTTTTGCCTGAAGAAAACTCGCAAAAAGCCAGAAAGAAATCTGATAGAAAAAGTTACAGCCGATTGTGTTCCTGCTGATCTGAACGACATCGCAGGCAGCAGATTAACAACAGGTGCAATATGTCAAAACGAGATTATTACGAGGTTCTTGGAGTCAGCCGTGACGTTGACCAGAAAGAACTGAAAAAAGCTTATCGTAAGCTGGCGATGAAGTATCACCCGGACCGTAACCCGGACGATAAAGACGCCGATGCAAAATTCAAGGAAGCGACCGAAGCCTACGAAGTGCTGGGCGATGCGCAGAAACGTCAGGCTTATGATCAGTTTGGTCACGCTGGCGTTGATGGTCAGGCCGGTGGTGGCTTTGGTGGTGGTGCAGGTGGTGCCAACTTTTCCGATATTTTCGGCGATGTGTTCGGCGATATTTTTGGTGGCGGCGGCGGTGGTCGCGGCGGCCCGCAACGTGGTTCCGATCTGCGTTATACGCTGGAGCTGACGCTGGAAGAAGCGGTGCGCGGTATCGAGAAGAAAATCCGCATCCCGACGCTGGCATCCTGTGAAACCTGTGATGGTACCGGTGCCAAACCGGGTACCAAGCCAAAAACCTGTACCACCTGTAACGGTGCTGGTCAGGTACGTATGCAGCAGGGTTTCTTCTCGGTGCAGCAGACCTGTCCGAGCTGTCGTGGTCAGGGCACTATGATTGATGATCCGTGCACCAGCTGTCACGGTCGCGGTGTAAAAGAAGAAACCAAAACCCTGTCGGTGAAAATTCCGCCAGGTGTGGATACCGGTGACCGTATTCGTCTGGCAGGTGAAGGCGAAGCGGGTGCCATGGGTGGTCCGGCTGGTGATCTGTATGTGCAGGTCAGCGTGCGTGAACATAATCTGTTCCACCGTGATGGCCGTAACCTGTACTGTGATGTGCCGATCAGCATTGTTGATGCAGCATTGGGTGGTGAGCTGGAAGTGCCGACACTGGATGGCCGGGTCAAACTGAAGATTCCCGCCGAAACTCAGTCCGGCAAACTTTTCCGTCTGCGTGGTAAAGGTGTCACCCCGGTGCGTGGTGGCCCGGCTGGTGATCTGCTGTGTCGTGTGCAGGTAGAAACGCCGGTTAACCTGACCTCAGAGCAGAAAGATCTGCTGATGAAGTTCCAGGAATCGCTGACCGGTGAAAAACACTCGCCACAGAAGAAAAGCTGGTTTGAAGGTGTGAAGAAGTTCTTCGAAGACATCTGATCACCAGCCAGCGCTGGTCCGATAACTGAGTGGGGTGGCCCGGCATGGCCCGGGCGCCTCGCATCTGACGTTCAATCGCTATATCCTTAGCGCCGTATTTACTCTTACCCGGAAGAACTCATGACCCGTATTGCTATTACCGGTGCCGCAGGCCGCATGGGCCGAATCCTGATCGAAGCGGTGTGCGCCGCAGAAAAAGCTGAACTGGGCGCTGTCATTGTGCTGCCTGGCGATCCTATGGCTGGTGTCGATGCCGGTGCGATTGCCGGTCAGGGCACAAGCCTGAATGTTGTTGCAGAAACCAGTCTCGAAGCGGTTATTGATCAGTTTGATGTGCTGATCGATTTCACCGCACCTGCTGCGACCATGGCCAATATTGAGCTGTGTCGCCAGCACGGTAAAAAGATCGTGATTGGTACCACCGGTCTGAGCGATGAACAGAAAGCCGAGATGAAAGTGAAAGCGGCGGATATGGGGATTGTATTTGCGCCGAACTATTCCGTAGGCGTAAATCTGTGTCTGAATCTGCTGCGAATGGCTGCTTCTGTAATGGGTGAAGATTCCGATATCGAAGTGATCGAAATGCACCACCGCCACAAAGTGGACGCGCCATCCGGTACCGCGCTGCGTATGGGTGAAGTGGTTGCTGAAACCATGGGCTGGGATCTGAATGAAGTGGCCTGTTATGGTCGTGAAGGTCAGACCGGTGCCCGTCCGCACAAGCAGATCGGTTTTGAAACTATCCGTGGTGGTGACGTGGTGGGTGATCACACCGTGATGTTTGCCGCAGAGGGTGAGCGTGTGGAAGTCACTCACAAAGCGCAAAGCCGTATGACCTTTGCCAAAGGTGCGGTACGTGCAGCACTGTGGGTTGGCGAGCAGCCAAATGGCCTGTACGACATGCAGGACGTGCTGGGCTTCTGATGCCGGTTTACCTGTATTGAGAACGCCATAAAAAAACCGCTCAATTGAGCGGTTTTTTTATGGGTGAGGCTTTTTCAGATCAGTGCTTTACACCGAGGATATGGTCGAAACCACGCTCGACCATCTGCTCCATGCCCGCTGGTTTACCGGCCGGATCAAAGATCATCGACACCAGCATCTGTGAGTTACCCAGTGCCCAGCGTGCACGTTCGCGCGGTGCCAGGCCCATATCCAGCAGACCCATTTTGATACCGCGGTCTACCTGATCACTGAAGATATCCAGAATTTTATTCTGGAAGGCGAGGTACTGAGGCCAGATTTCATCGCGTACCGAAGCACTCCACTCCAGCCATACTTTGATGTAATCCGGGTTGTCTTCACAGGCCTGCAGGAAGCCATTGACGTTGGCGCGGATCGCTTCAACCGGGTTGCTGTATTCCTCGTTGATCTGCTCGGCCATGCCCAGCAGGTAGTCTTCCACTTCGGTCAGGACAGCATCAACCAGCGCTTCGCGGGTTTTGAAGTAATTGAACACGGTGGCAACGGATACACCACCCAGTTCGGCAATTTCAGTGTGACCACCACGGCCGATGCCGCGTTTTGCGAACACTTCAACGGCGTCTCTCAGCAGCAGTTTTTTGCGCTCTTCGGGTTGCAGGCGGCGACGACCTTCGACAGCTACGGGCATAAAGTACCTCTTAGAATATTGTATTGTGTATCGGCGGACAGCACGGTCTGCCCGGTCTTTCAGTGAAAATGTGCGTTATTGAGAATGGTTTTCACTATTGTAGGTTCTCTCAGTAGTTAACCCTCTCAATAACGATTATTTAAGAACTCTCAGGCGATGGAGTGAAGTTTTATCGAGTGTAAATTTGTATGTAATATATTGTAACAATATGTAATCTGTCATTGAGTCGGTAGAAGTACTGATATTTCACGCTGAATTTTCGCGCCCGGGTGGTTGTTACCGGGTGTATGGGGTTGTGGGAGTGTGTGCGGAGAAATGAGGACTGCGGCGTCGTTGCCGGACAAGAGGGCTGCTACTTAAGGGTACTTTATGAATGGACATAAGCCACTGTTTTCAGTATCCTTTAGGGTTAATTAAAGCACGTACTGCGGTTACTTTGAAAAGCCGCCGAAAACAGCCCGAAATTAGCGGAATGGAGTCAGAATGTCACCATTCCGCTTTTTTACGGCCAGAGCCTAGGCGGTTCAGCGGTGCGTCATCTGCAGATTTTGTTTCTTTGTTCGGGGAATTAACTTTGTCTACGCCAGCCATTCTAGCGCTTGAGGACGGCAGTATCTTTAAGGGCACCAGCATTGGTGCAACTGGTCACGCTGTTGGAGAGGTTGTATTTAACACCTCCATGACGGGCTACCAGGAGATTCTGACTGATCCATCCTACGCTAACCAGATTGTCC
>NZ_DJIO01000122.1:0-10287 GCF_002433655.1 Thalassolituus sp. UBA6592
CTGGCTGAAGCTGCTGATGGCGGACGATATCGGTCCAGAAGCACTGCGCAATACCGATACTACCAAGGCCATTCCACCACTTTACGGTGCGTTGCTGAAGAATGAGCAGGATGTGCAGTTACTGGAAAAACTCGCCTTTATGAGCCGTCGCAAAGGTTAATCCTATGCTGATCGATTTTTTTCAGACTGTCCGCCGGGCGAAGGTGCCGTGCTCAGTCCGTGAGTATCTGGACCTCGTTGCTGCGGTTAAAGCGCATCTGGCTTTCGCCAACCTCGAAGAGTTTTATGCGCTGGCGCGTCTTTGCCTGGTTAAAGATGAGAAACATTACGATAAATTCGATAAAGCGTTTGGCGCCTATTTTCGCGGACTGGATGATCTGCCGGACTTTATGGCGGAAGCCAATATCCCGGAAGATTGGATGCGCAAAGAATTTGAGCGTCTGCTGTCCGAAGAACAGATGGCCAAAATTGAGTCCATGGGCGGTCTGGACAAGGTGTTGGACGAATTTAAAAAGCGCCTGGAAGAGCAGAAGAAACGCCACCAGGGCGGCAACAAAATGATTGGTACCGGTGGTACCTCTGCCTTCGGTGCCAACGGTTATAACCCGGAAGGCATCCGCATCGAGCAGGGCCGTTCACGGCATAAGAAGGCGGTGAAAGTCTGGGATCAGCGCAACTACAAAGACCTTGATGACAGCATTGAGCTGGGTATCCGTAACGTCAAAGTAGCCCTGCGTCGCCTGCGCAAGTTTGCCCGTCAGGGGGCTGTAGAAGAGCTGGATATGGACGACACCATCAGCTCGACGGCAAGAAATGCAGGTTTTCTTGACATTAAGATGGTGCCAGAGCGCCATAATGCCGTTAAAGTGCTGCTGTTTTTCGATATCGGCGGCTCAATGGACCCCCACGTACGGGTGTGTGAGGAGCTGTTCTCCGCTGCGCGGACCGAATTTAAGCATATGGAAACATTCTACTTCCATAATTGCCTTTACGAGTCCGTGTGGAAAAACAACATACGGCGCATGAATGAGCGCACGGATACCTGGGATATCCTGCGCAAATACGGCCCGGATTACAAAGTAATCTTTGTCGGTGATGCTATGATGGCGCCTTATGAAGTCAGCCACGTTGGTGGTAGTGTTGAACACTGGAATGAAGAGCCCGGTGGTGTGTGGATGCAACGCATGGCGGATCACTACGATAAGCTTGTGTGGCTGAATCCGGCACCGGAATCCTACTGGGGGCAGGGCGGATCATTGGGGATGATCCGGACCATTGTTGACGATCATATGTATCCGTTGACACTGCAGGGGCTGGAAACCGCCATGCGTGAACTCAGTAAATAACCGAATGGCATGTTAATGCCAAATGAAGTATCGGTAGCTTTGACAGGATAATGTACCGATAAAACGGCATGGATGCCCGATAACTAAAATGTAAATAGGGCGTCAGACCCATGTTGGTCCTGGGGAATGCCGGCTTGCCGGCAATAGCAGCACAGCTGTGCGTGTTCAAAGCGCTGCGCATGCTTGCCATAGTCATCACAATCAGTTTGCTCTCTGTGCCCGTTCGTTCACAGGAAGGATTACTGTATCTGCGTAAAGGCCCAGGGTCAGCGTTTCCTGTTATCTCCGAAATCTCATCGTCCGAGAATATTACTGTCGTCGCCAGTCAGACCGGCTGGGTGCTGGTACGCAGCGCGCGTTTCGAAGGCTGGATTCCTGTGGCGCAACTGGAAGCCGGTGCCGGGCGCAGTGAAGCCCAGGTATGGTCGCTGAGTAATTCAGAACGTCCAGGTCCGCTGCAGATTGAGGCCGGCGCCAGTACGGCCTCAATGCTCGTGCTGGGAATTTCCGCTCCGGTTAACACTGATACCCGGATCGCCCTGCGCTATGAGCGGCAGAATAATGGTGAAGAGCAGGTTCAGCTCTGGACTCTGGGGGCAGAGAAGCAACTGAGTTTCGGTGAACATTTCCGCTGGTTTGGTTTTGCCGGCATTGGCACAGGCAAAGCCAACAGTGATTCTGATTATTGGGATGACGACAACACTGAAGTCAGTAGTGGTTTGACCAGCTTCTCGACCGATCTCGCCTGGCGCGCCGATCGCCTGCTCGACATCCGCCTGCGGCTGCAATATCAGCAGGCCTTTGATGCGAAAAACGGCGGTCATCCTTCCGCCGCGTTAATCTGGAATTTTAATTTATGAGCCGTTTTCTGATCAGCTCACTGCTGTTGCTTGGCAGTGTGTATTCCTTCGCTGAAACGACCGATATTTACGCCCCGGAAGTTAAGCGCGCCGGTATTTCTGCGCAGGAATCCTATGAAAAACGACGCGGCGCCTGGGGCTTTGGTCTGGGCTATCAGTCGCGAGATCATCTGGAAGCATCCCTTACCTACAACCTGACAGCCCGCTGGTTTGCAGGTGAACGCTGGTATCTGCTGGGGGAATATCAGCATTCTCCTCTGAGTAATGATGCCGTCAGTGATGATAACAGTATTGAACTGGAAGAAGACGAAAGCTCGAATCTGCTGGCTTATGGTCTGGGTTATACCTTTATGCAGGGTTCTGCAGGTTTCAATGGCACACAGGCGTTTCCCTGGCAGTTAGCTGCAGAGGTGTATCTGGGTGAACAATCAACCGGCGACACAGACGGCCGCTATTCCGCATTAGGTTTGTCGTGGCAGATTGTCGATCCGGATTTCTGGGTGGCCGCAGGCTGGCGCATTTATCAAAGCGATGATAAACGACTGGAAGACCTTGGCATGAACAGGGGAGCGCAATGGGCGTTATATTTCGGCTCCTATTTCTGAGTGCCCTGAGTGCCTGTTCATTTGCCGACGACAGTCTGCTGGCACCGGGACAGAAACTGAACGATTTCAGCTGGCCATCGGCATTTAATAACCTGCCCGGGCAGCGTCTGGCAGAGCAGATCGGTCATCCCGTTATGTTGATCTGGACGGACGACTGTGACCGTTGCGAAGAACAGCTGGTGCGTTATCAGAACCTTGCTCTGGGGTATCAGGGAAAGGGGTTGGTGAGCTGGGTGGTGTGGACGCCGGACGGTCAGGACTTACCACCCACGATGCGCATTCCGGTGCTGAAGGCCGATCCTGACTGGCGCACTGGCTGGCAATTTGAATCCAGGCCCGCTGTGATGCTGATTAACGCCGCCGGTGAGCTCGATAAACTGATTATTGGCAGATTGACCGATAATTACCGCGAAACTGAAAAAACATTAGCAGACTGGATGGCGCAGAACGCCAGGCAGAAACCTTGAGTTGAGGTACTTATGAAATATCGGGTTTTAACAGCAATTATGCTGACTCACGCTCTGGCACAGTCAGCTTTCGCAGCTGACGACGCGGCAATGGCGGCAGATATTTCGGATGTTAAGCGTTCCGTACTGGAATTGAACAAGGACCTGTATGAACTGGAGGAATCATTATTGAGCCCTTCGGTTATGCGGGCTGAATTATATTTTTCACTTAATAACGGCCACTACTTTGACCCTCTGTCGGTGGAAGTAACCGCTGAAGGCATGAAAACCGTTCAGCATATTTACACGGAACGCCAGATTGACGCGCTGAAAATGGGGGCGGTGCAGCCTCTTGCTGAGGTGAATCTCGGTCCGGGTAAACACACAGTGAAAGCGGTTGTCCGTGGCAAAGACGCGGCAGGTCAGCCAAGAGAGCTGATCGTTGAAAGGGAAGTGGAAAAAAAGGACAAACCGCTGTTGCTGGAAATCGTTGTGGCAGATGACAGTAGTCTGCAAAGTGCCCGTGCATCGCTGCGCTTCTGGTAATCCGGAGAATATTGTTTGTCTGTTTTAATCCGGCTTGTTATTGCATCACTGTTACTGTCGGCTGGCTGGTGCGCCAGCGCATCGGCAGCAAAGGACGTGTCTGATATTGCAGTGGTTAATCTCACCACAGACTATCAGTCTGCGCAGGTCCGCCTGAAGCGCGGGGCTTTTTATTACCATTACTATAACAGTGAATATCAGAGCGCACTGAACACGCTGGCGCAGTTGCAAGCTGTTGACCCAGCGTCAGAAAACGACAATGAACTGCGGCTGATGCATGCGGCGGTATTGTTATCGCTGGGGTTAACGGAAGACGCGCAGCGCCTGTTCGCTTCTGCTGGTGCAGGTAAGGCGACGGCTAATGCCTGGTTTTATCTGGCGCGCGCTTTCTGGCTGAACAGTCAGTGGCAGGCGGCGGGAGATAGCGCCGCAAAAGCCTTGTCCTGGGTAAATAATGATGCATTTCTGGCAATTTATTCCGGACCGCTTGCGGCGGATTATCTTGATGAAGCCAAATTCCTTTTGGTCAGCAGTCTGGCCGCGCAGGACAAAGTAAAAGAAGCAGAAAAACAGCTGCAAAAGATGCCCGCCCGCAGTATCTGGACGGGATTAGCACGCTACAACCTGATTATTGCTCATATCCGTCTTTATACGCCCGGCCCTGCCATTGAGTCTCTGGTTGAAGAGGCTGTTTATTATTTACCCGACACCGGAGAAGCGCACAATTTACGTGACCGAATTTATCTGGTGGGGGGCATTAATGCACTGAATGCGGGTAAAACCAAGCAGGCTACGGATCATCTGAAGCGTATCAGTCTGGACAGTATTTTTACCGCGCCGAGCTTATTGCAGTATGGCTGGGCGTTGGCTGAGCAGCAGAATTATCAGCGCGCAATGCAGCCGTGGCGTTTGCTGCAGGATAATTATCAGCCGTTTCATCCGGCAGTCATGGAATCTCTGCTGGCAGTACCCCATGCACTGGAATTGCTGGATGCCAGGACACAGTCACTGCAGGCTTATGAAGCCACTGAACTGCGTCTGCAGGAAATGCTTACCCGCCTGAGTGAGCAGGGTAGTTCTGCAGCAGTTCGTGACTGGCTCAATACCTGGTTGCTGCAGCAGGATGAAAACTGGGGCTGGCAGCGTACCGTTACCACTGATATGCCGGACGGAGAACTCTCAGCTATCGTTCAGGGGCTGCTGGATAATCCTCAGTTCGTGGCACTGATCTCACAGCTGCATGATTTACATGCTATGCACAATGCCTTGCTGCAGCAGCAGGAAAATATGACGCTGTGGGCTGATACCATTAAACGCCGTCAGGATGTTCTTGTTCAGACTAATGGTCCGGCACGGCTGCAGGCGATGCAGCAACAACAGCAGGCGCTGACACAACGAATACTTGCGCTGAGCGCTCAGCTTGCAGAAGAAGACAGCAAAATATTTGCCTACGCGTCGGAAGAAGATAAAGCCAATGTTGAGCGTCTGCAGAATGTCGTGCCCCGCATTCGTGGGCTGCAGCAGTTAGCCACGCCAACCCGTAATGTTGACCAGTATGCTGAACGCTGGCGCCGCGCGCGCGGGCTGCAATTGTGGGAAATTTACGAAAATACCCCTCAGCGTCGCTGGGACGTAAACCAGTCCTACTGGCAATTGCAGACTGAGAGTATGGCGTTATTGACGCAACTCAATCACGCCCGTGAAGCGCTGGTCTGGGCGGACAGTTCCTGGCAGGGATTTCCGCAGCGTATCGCAGCAGCTCAGCTACGTATTCAGGATTTGTTGCAGCGCACTGATGAGCGGCTGGAGCAGACTCTGCAGTTAACGGCAAATATGACGGAAGACTACCTGTCGTCGCTGCAGCAGAGAATCACCGATTATCAGGGTCAGGCGCGTTTATCCATCGCCCGTCTTTATGATGATGCGTTGCAGCAGAGCCTTACCGCAGCCGATGAGGCCGATCCGGACGCAGTGACGGAAGACGTTCCTGCAAAAGACCAGAATGCAGAAACCGACACGGATGACGCAGCCGATACCAGTGCTGCAGCATCAGACAATCACGGGGAGGTGGCTGGTGAATAAACGCCTTATACCGACTTTATGTTTGTCTGTTAATACTTTTTCTAGGTCGCTTGCGCTGATCGCAGCAGCGGTCGTTGTTACCGGATGTAGCCTGGTATCACTGCAGGAAAATACCGCAGGCACACTGGAATCCATTGACGATGTGCGGATACGTCTGCAGCCTGATGAGCCGCTGAAAACAGATCATCAGCAGGTGCTGGAAAAATATCAGGCGTACCTTGATGTGGCCGGCGATGCAGAAATGCGCGTACGTGTCTCTCACCGGATGGCGAATCTGAAATTACAATCGGAAGAACTGGCGCTGGATAATGGCGCTGTGCTGGTTGCTGATGGAAGTGATGTGGCTGGGACTATGTCCGAGCAACGCGTGGCAATGGCATCCATCAGGGATTACGAAGCACTGTTAAAAGCGCATCCCGATCGTGATGATAACGATGCCATGCTCTATCAGCTGGCAAAAGCCTACAGTATCGCCGGTAAACCCTATCTCGCCATTGCTACGCTGGAGCAGTTGACCGAAGAATATCCGCGCTCAGAATATTATCTCGAAAGCGAATTTCGCCTCGGGCAGATGCTCTATGCGGCCGGTGACTATGAAGCAGCAGAAGAGGCTTATCAGCGTCTGATCGACTTCGGCGCTGACGGCAACAGCTATTACGTCAGTGCGCGTTATCTGCACGGCTGGAGCATATTTAAACAGGATCGTCTGCAGGACAGTCTGCTGGCTTTTACGGCTTTGCTTGACGAGGAATATCCGGACGCCGACAGTCTGCAGCAGGCCAGTGGTGGCAGCCTGAATATGCTCAATGATGTTGTGCGTATTATGGCGATTATGTTCGACGAACTGGGTGATTGGCAGCAGATTGCTGCCTTCTACGATGAGCACGGTCAGCGCCATTACGAATATCTTCTGTATGATCGTCTGGCCAGTTACTACTACGAAAAAAATTATTACAAAAGTGGTGCCTCAACCCTGCGTGCATTTGTATTGCGGTATCCGGACAGCATCCTGGCGCCTACTTATTACGAGCGCCTGATTGACGGTTATAAAACGGCGGGTTATGCCAATCTGGTGCGTAAACACAAAACCCTTTATATCGGCATGTTTGGCGTTGGTTCAGAATACTGGTTGAGACATAACGATGCTGTTCAGCAAAGATTGCGTCCATCTTTATCGGAATATATCTGGGATCTTGCTGGCTTCTGGCACGCGTGGGGCCAAGGCGCCGACAACAGCAAAGATAAGCGTGAACGGCTGCTTGAGGCAGAGAAATGGTATGCGGAATATATCCGCAGCTTCCCGCATGCGGATGATACCGTAAAGGCGCATTTCCTGTTGGCGGAAGTTGCCTTCCAGTTACAGGATTATCCCCTGGCGAAGGATCATTACGAAATTGTGGCCTACCAGTATCCGCAGTATGAAAAAGCAGCGGAAGCTGGCTATGCGGCGATTCTGTCGTTTAATAAATATAAGCCAACTGCGCAGGAGCAGGACAGCTGGCGGCAGGGTACGGTTGCCAGCGCCATGCGTTTTGTGCAGGAATTTCCTCAGGATGAGCGCGCCGGTACGGTACTGGTGAATACTGGCGAGATGTTGCTGAAGAACGGCTATTATTCTCAGGCGTTAAGAACCTCGCGACTTGCTGTTCAGTATCAGGATGATCTGTCACCGCGTTATCAGTATGGTGCTGCTTTGGTTCGTGGCCATTCTGCCTTTGAAGCCGGTTATTACGCAGAAGCTGAGCAGGCTTTACTGGATGCACAAAGCTATAAAGACATTAGCCGCAAACAGCGCAAAGATCTGCGTGAAAAAGTGGCTGCCAGTATTTATAAGCAGGGTGAAATCGCACAGCAGCAGGGCGATCTGGAAAATGCCGTATATCACTGGCGTCGCATTGCCGACGTAATTCCGGAAAGCGATACCCGCATTATTGCTGAATATGACTCGGCAAATATTCTGATGCAGCTGAAGGATTACGATCAGGCAATCGATGTATTGCAGGCATTCCGTCAGCAATATCCTGAGCATAAATTAAGCAAAGATATTCCATCTAAGCTGATCGTCGCTTACGAAGAAAAAGGCGAATGGCGCTCTGCGGCATTTGAGCTGCAGCGTATCTGGAAGAACGGTGACGATGCGGAGCAGCAGCGGATTGCCTGTTTCCAGTCGGCGGAATATTTTGAAAAAGCCGGTGATACCGATAACGCCATCGTGATGTACAAGCGTTATGCGCATTCCTACAAGCGCCCGTTTGATGCGGCTATCGAAGCGCACTACAAACTGGATCAGATTTACGCAGCTCAGGGTGATGAAGAAAAGCGTCGTTACTGGCTGGATCAGATCATCACTCTGAATAATAAAGCCGGTAAAGATCAAACCGACCGGTCACGTTATCTCGCAGCTGGTGCGGCTTACGAGCTGGGCGAATTTGAGCGTAAAAAGTACGAACAGATTGCTCTGACGCTGCCGTTGGATAAAAGCATCACAGCCAAAAATGCGGTGATGCAAAAAGCGTTGAAGCGTTACACCCAGTCGGTAAAAACCGGCGTGCAGGAATACACTACATCGTCTACTTACCGTATTGGCGAGCTGTATCGCCAACTGGCCCGCGGCCTGATGGATTCTGAGCGCCCAGGTGGTCTGGATGAAGTGGAACTGGAAGAATACGAGTTTCTGCTTGAAGATCAGGCATTCCCACTGCAAGAAGCCGCCATTCAGGTTCATCAGACCAACGCTGGCCGTACTTATGACGGCCTGTACGATCAATGGATTCGTCACAGTTATGAGTCACTGGGAATACTGATGCCCGGACAATACGACAAACACGAAAAGGCAGTGAGCTATGTTGAACAGATTCGCTGAGCAGCTGAGTCACGGGCTTATTTTATTGGCAGCAGTGGTCGTTCTGCTGTTGCAGGGCTGCAGTATTTCCCAGCCAAAGCCACAGGTAGCAGATACCGCCGCGCCTGAAGAACAGCCAATCCCGGAAGCATTAACGGCAGCTTATCAGCAGGGGCTGGAACTTTTGCAGGATAAGAAATATGACGAAGCTCTGGTGCACTGGCAGGGGCTGGCAGAAGAGTACCGTCAGTTCCCCGGCTGCTGGAGCAATCTGGGTATTGCTCAGTTTAATAATCAGGCTTACGAAGACAGCGTAAAGAGTTTCGATCAGGCGCTGTCCATCGACAGCAGTTTTTGTCCTGCGCTGAAAATGAAAGCTTTGGCAGAGCGTGAGGCCGGGCACTTTAAAAAGTCTGAAGAAACCTATCTGAGTGCCTTACAATGTGCACCGGGCGATGCCGACGTGCATTACAACCTGGGCATTCTTTACGACCTTTATATGCAGGATCTGGCTAAAGCGCTGGAGCATTACCAGCAGGCGGCCGCATTAATGTCACAGACAGATGAAACACTGGCGATGTGGATTACAGATCTTGAGCGGCGTAATGCGGAGCAGATGGCGGGGGATGATTCATGAGTCGATTTAAGACAATCTGCCGTCTGCCAATTCTGCTGTGGGCATTTTTTATTTCTGCCGTGCAGGCTGAAGACGTTATTCGTCTGGAAGGTATATCCATTCAGGGTAACAGCCAGGAACCGAATGTTATGTATATTATGCCGTGGAGTGCGCCGCCGGGTACGGGACGACTGTATCAGCCGATCAGCAGTTACCGGGACCAGTGGTTGCAACCCACCGACCGCGACCGGTTAAACCGCGAAATGCGTTATGCCGGACGCTACCTGGCGAAAGAGCCGGAGGCCGGGGCATTAAATGAACAGACATCAGATCAGCGGGCAACTGATCAGTAATCGTTTAACAGGCAGTCTTAAGGCTGTTTATATAACCAATAAGGTGGCATACATGGCTGCCGGAAATGATATTCAGGGGAAGTAACTATGGATTCAATTATTCGTTTTTTTCAGGAAGGCGGTGCATTTATGTATCCCATCGCCATCGTTATGGCCATTGGTCTGGCCATTGCGGTAGAGCGACTGCTGTTCCTGATGAAAGAAAAAAGCAGCAACCGCAAAGCGTTTGAAGATATGCTGCCAATGCTGCAGAAACGCGATCTGCGCAACGCCCTGAATTACGCCAATACATCCGGAACTAAAATCGGCAATATTTTTTCTGCAGCCATTGCCCGCATTCCTGGCAGCCAGCGTCGCGAAGAAATTGAGTACGCGCTGGAAGAAGGTCTGATGGAAGCCATTCCACAGCTGGAAAAACGTACCCAGTACGTTGCTACTCTGGCAAACATCGCAACCCTGATGGGCCTGCTGGGTACCATTATGGGTCTTATCGCCGCCTTTACCGCGGTTGCCAATGCCGCACCCGCTGAAAAAGCAGCGCTGCTGTCTCAAAGTATTTCTGTGGCCATGAACACCACAGCCTTCGGTCTG
>NZ_DJIO01000122.1:10593-10825 GCF_002433655.1 Thalassolituus sp. UBA6592
GAACACCACAGCCTTCGGTCTGATGGCGGCTATTCCGCTGATTCTGTTGCACAGCTTTCTGCAGACAAAAACCAACGAAATTGTCGACAGTATTGAAATGGCTGGGGTTAAGTTCCTCAACATCATTACTGAACGTAAGCCAGGTCAGCCATCCAGCAACTGAGTGCCGAGCATGAGACGCCAAAGACGATTTAAGGAAGAGGCGGAGCTCAACGTAACATCCTTCATGAAT
>NZ_DJIO01000122.1:11145-11736 GCF_002433655.1 Thalassolituus sp. UBA6592
CCTTCATGAATCTCATGATTGTGCTGGTGCCGGTGTTGTTGATGAACATGGTGTTCTCGCAGCTGGCGGTTCTGGATCTGAGGCTACCTGCCGGCGATCAGCCGGGCACAGCTGAAATTGATCCGGAAGATGTTTCGCTTGAAGTGGTTATCCGGAATTCCGGGTTCGAACTGAACCGGACCTATCAGGAAAAAACGGAAACCATCGTGCTTTTGCCTAAAAAAGAAGACGGGTTTGATTACAGCGGCTTATCGCTGGCTTTGCAGGATGTAAAAAAGAATCCTGGCTTCGCCGATAAGAAAGACATCAGCCTGTTATCGGAACCTGATATTGATTATCAGACGTTAATTAACGTGATGGATACCGTGCGTATTTATTCGGCAGTGGTGGCGGCCAGTCTGGTCGATGCAACGCTGTTTCCGGATATTTCCATGGGTGATGCAGCAGCGCTGAGCGGGGAGGTGACCGAATGAAAATGTCACGTCGCGCCAAGCGTATGGAGCGCAACCATAAACGTAAAAAGGCCGCCGGTGGTCTGAACCTTACCGCCCTGATGGATATTTTTACCATCCTGGTGTTCTTCCTGATGGT
>NZ_DJIO01000122.1:12043-12988 GCF_002433655.1 Thalassolituus sp. UBA6592
CATCCTGGTGTTCTTCCTGATGGTTAACCAGTCAGAAGTGGAAGTTCAGAGTAATGATGCCATTGAATTACCGGTCTCGCTGGCGGAAAACAAGCCGTCAGAAAACGTCACCATTATGATCAGTCAGGATGAAATTCTGGTCCGTGGCCGTTCTGTGGTTTCCACCGCAGACGCCAGTGCGGAAGGTGAACAGATAACTGAGTTGAGCAACGAACTTGAGTATCTGGCCGGACGCATGCCGCTGCCGCCGGGGGCTGAAGATCAGGGGCGTCCTGTTACCATTATGGGTGACAAAAGCACGCCTTATACACTGCTGAAAAAGGTGATGAATACCAGCGCCAAAGCCGGGTTCAATAATATTTCTCTGGCGGTTAACCAGAAAGCACCCGGACAGGGAGGTGAGTGATGACAGTTCATACTCATGTCCCTCAGTTCCCGTGGAGTGATGCCGGTGATCGCCATCGGTTTATTCCGTTACTGGTTGGTTTTCTGCTGGCTGTGCTGGTGTTGGGGGTCATTATTCCGTTTATTTCACTGCCGGAACGTGACCGTCAGGAAATGGAGCAGTTGCCGCCTCAGCTGGCCAGAGTAATTGAGCGTCAGAAACTGGAAAAACCAGAGCCGCCACCACCTGTAGTGGAGGAAAAACCAGAGCCTGAGCCGATACCGGAACCTGAACCAAAGCCGGAACCAAAACCTAAGCCGCCTGAGCCAAAACCAGTGCCTGAGCCAAAACCAGTGCCGAAGCCAAAGCAGGAACCTAAGGCAGAAGCGACGCCGGAAAAACGCGAACAGGCTAAGGAAACGGCAAAAAAAGCGTTTGGTAATGATGCTCTGAATGCTTTGAGCAGCATACGCAGTCAGGTGCCGATTGCAGATCTGAACACATCGAGCAAAGGGTTATCCAATGCCGGCAGTAAAGCGACCAGTGTCGGTACCGTGGTC
>NZ_DJIO01000149.1:0-25440 GCF_002433655.1 Thalassolituus sp. UBA6592
CTTAAGTGAACAGCATTGCGGCAATGCCGAGTTTTTTTATGTCGTCAGACAGGCAAAGTCCGCAGCTTACAGTCCGGAATCCGCCACATCTGCGCCGGAGATAACGGAACCTGCGGCAGCAGAAGCATGACGAACCCACACTTCCACCCGGCGGTTTTTGGTTTTACCGTCGTTTCCGGTCAGTGAAGCCACCGGCATATTAGCGCCATAACCCAGTGACGCCTCAGGATAAATCCCCTTGCGCACCAGCTCACGACGTACAGCCATCGCGCGCAGTTTGGATAACAGATCGGAACGGGCTTCATCCTTTTTGTTATCACCAAAGCCCACCAGAACCAGTTCCGATTGCGGATGTTCCTGCACGTAGTGCACCAGACGATCGAGATCACGCAGGGCCTTGTTATCCAGCTTGGCGCTGCCTTCGTAAAAGCGGAAATTAATGGTCAGACGCTGCGCATCGGCGGTAATTTCGCGGAAATCCGCCGGCAGTTCAGCGTAAGACTCCGGCATAACGGCTTTCACTTCCTGTGAAATAAAACCCGTGTCCGCAACGATCTGCTGGCCCTGATTTTCGGTCACGAACTGAATAAATTCACCAACGTAAGGATTGGCCGGAGTATCGTCGGTGTACATATACAGGCGACGGGAAAGCGCGTAGTCCTCTGTGGCAACTGTCAGCTTATTCGGCATCAGGGATTTGGCAGCACCATCCGATACTGACAACAGTTTTGACTGACGCACAGATGACAGGCCAACAAAACCGATACCGCCTACGTCGCTGCTGACCGCATCGGACAGTTCGGCGTTGGATTCGTAGCGCTTGGCAGAATCAATCAGCTTGAAATGCTTGCCCAGCACCATGCCTTTGAAGCTGTCCCAGGTACCGGATTTATCATCCCGGGCGTACACATGAATCGGACCCGACATACCGCCGACTTCGGCCCAGTCGGTGTAACCACCGGAGAAGATCTGAGCAATCTGTTCCACGCTGAGATCCGCCACCGGATTATTCGGATTAACGATGATCGCCAGACCGTCGATGCCAACAATATGCTCGCTGGCCGGGCTGCGCATGTCCGCCATGCCTTGCAGCAGAGCGACTTCTTTATCTTTCGCCGGACGCGAAGCCGCTGCAATATCAGCATCACCGCTTTTTAATCCGGTAAAGCCTGTGCCGGAGCCGTGGGCGGCAACCTTCACTGATACCTGGCTGCGGGTACCCACCTGACCGGTAATGAGCATTTCGTTTTCCACGCCGGTGGCGGAAGTACGGATATCCTCAGCACCTTTAGCCTGTAACCAGGCTTTCGCCAGGTTGGGCGCCAGCTCAGCACCAATGGTGTTCGAGCCATGGATTGTCAGGATACGGTTGTCACCGTCACCCAGATCATCAGAGAAAGGCGCCGGCGCAGCGTGGACGGCAACAGAAAACAAAGAAAGGATAAAGGGCAGAATGTGTGCGCGGAAATTCATGGCGTCCAATTCACTAGATGAGTTTGCCGCGCACTTTATGAAGGTTTTGTTACAGGAGAATGACAACATTGATACAAAACTATGAATTTGCTCAATCGCAGTCAGTTATCATTCAATTGGGCCATCTCGTGAATATGGCCTAAAACAGCCTGCCGATAGACGGTTTCCTGTACCAGGTTCCGCATATTCCGTAATGTTTCGTACGGGTTGTCCACCACCACACGATTGGCAAGCCAGGCCGGGATACCGCCACCCGGTTCTGCATGCACCTGATAGATGACTTCTACCATGCCATCATCCTGCGGGATGAACTGCCAGAAACCATGCATCTGGCGTATACGCAGAAACTCCTCCACCACCGGAAAAGCATCGGCATTGGCTTCCATCTCAATCGTAATGGCCCCTGAGGTCTCATCCTGAATCAGCAGACTGCGGAAGACACTGTCACGATCACTTACCGGCCAGGGCGCATCCGTCACCATATAAAAGAGTTTATCGGTGGGGGAATTCTGCTCAATCAATTCCAGAGCACGGCACTGATAAATCCAGCGTGGCGCGGCACTGCTGTCTTCCACCAGCGCAACCAGCGACTGCAGCCGGGTTGCAAGCACCATTTCTGCGCGGAATTCCTGTAATTCAGAGCCTTCGACAGATCGGGTATAGACGTCAATTCCATCTTCCGACTTGCGCAGCTGCCACTCGGCATTTTTACCGTCGGCCCGGACTGCCGCTGAAGCAGACAGGCCCAAAGCGGTCAGGGCAATAAAGCAAACGAAGAAAACAGCAGGGATACGCTGGCGGGGAAAGGACAACAGCAGTGACATAACGGATTCCGGACAAACATCATGTCCCGAGCATGCCTGCCCTGCTGTCTGCGCTCAAGGTTCGCTGCGGCCATTCCGGCCGGATGGCCGCCGCGGAGTATAACCTGCTGTCAGTGCTTCCCCTGACAGTTTGGTGAGGCCGGAACTTCAGCATCCTGCCATTCTGCTGGTGTATACAGATGCAGCGCCAGAGCATGCACCGGACCGGCCAGTTCATCAGCAAGAATTTTGTAGACCGACTGATGGCGGGCTACCACACGCTTGCCGTCGAATTCATCGCTGACCAGAACCAGCTTGAAGTGAGAATCCGTGGCCGGCCCGGCATGATCGTGGCTTTCGTTGATCAGCTCCAGATGCTGTGGATTAAGCGCTGCCACTTTGGACTTAATAGTTTCTTCAATGCTCATAACATGCTCCTTAATTTGGCCATTACTATAAATTACCGCCGGCACAGGGCAAAGCACCAGCGTCTTCCATTCACCGCTCAAGTCACCGCTCAAGTGCATGCGAAGCGGCTGACAAAACGACCGCAGGCGGCTGAGCGCTATTGATGAAAAAGCTGTAAGCCTATACAGTATCCGGTCTCCTAAAGAACACTCTGACCAACCAACCTGACGGAAGCCAAACATGCAGGATTTTGACACTACCAGCACACAGTCTCTGATCGACCGCTACTACGAGGAAGAAAAAGCGCAACGTGAAATAGAGCAGACTCTGGCTGCCCTCACCATGCGCCTGGATGCCAACGATCTGGCCATGCTGAATGTCATCGCGCGCCGCTTCCGCAAAACCCGTGATGAAGTCGCTCAGGAAGTCCTCTCCAATGCCCTGATCGATCTGTTCGCCCGCCTGGACGCTGGTGAACGTAAACTGATCGCCCGCGATGCTGATGATGCAGCGCGTAAACTGGCCGATGAGATCGCTGAAGAAAACGGCGTAGCCAATGTGGAAGTGAAAGCCGGTGTGTGGGCTAACCACGACCGCCAGATCACCAAGCTGGAACGTAAGAAAGCCAAAATGCTGGAACAGCAGCAGGCAGCACAGAAAGCAGCGGCCAAAGCGCCTGTGACCCAGGAAGACGACAGCTCAGATTACGATGACAGTGATGACGCAGATGATGATAACAGCTACGACACCGACATCAGCACTGATAGTACCGACTCTGAGCTGCAACAATCAGAACAGGCAGAAAACTCTGAAAGCGATGAGATGACCGCTGCTGACGATCAGGCAGAAGATGACAGCGCAGCGGCGCCGGAAGAAAGCGCAACTGAGCACAAAGAAGACGCGAAAGTCTCTATGTTTGGCAGCTGAGTGCCGTCAAACAAAGTACTGGCTTGATGAAAGCCTGCTGAAAAGCCCGCCCTGCGGGCTTTTTTTATGCCTGGCGTAATGTCTTTACTTACGCCAGATTCTTAGCTCACGGAATTCCCCCGGCCCGGCCTGCATCCAGAGAACCTCATGGTCATCTGAGAATACAAAGCGGTTACCCAGCAGAAACCCCGATCGCCGGCGACCGGAAACGGTGGCAGATGCCTGACGGCCCTGCTTCTTCACGGTCTCGGCAATGTCTTCAGGTAAGAGATCCATACATGTCTCCAATCCGACCACAATCACCCGCAACGAACACGGAAGAGATTAATACGTCATTGTGACAGCTCTGTGTCTCCCCCGGCCGGTCGCGGCTTACACGGCGACCGCGCCTGAGAGTGAGTGGGCACTTGTACCTGTGCTCCCTTGCTTTACAATGTGCCGCCCTTTCATTCAGTCGTCAATCGGAAAGCGTCACTATGGCCATTCAATGGTTCCCCGGACACATGAACAAAGCCCGCAAGAAGATCAGCGAGGCCATGCCTGGCATTGATCTGGTGGTGGAAGTTCTCGATGCCCGCCTGCCCTGGTCCAGTACCAACCCTCTGGTTGATGAACTGCGCGCGGACAAAACCTGCATCAAGGTACTGAACAAAGCCGATCTGGCCGACCCTGAGGTAACCCGCCAATGGGTGGATTACTTCGACAGTCAGATGAACACCAAAGCCCTGCCGCTGGTAGCCGAAGACCGCAATCAGGTGAAGAAGCTGATTACTCTGTGTAAGCAGCTGGGGGCGGCGCGCGCAGAGAAAAAACAGGCTATCCGCATCATGATCATGGGGATTCCGAACGTTGGTAAATCCACTCTGATCAATGCACTGGCCGGACGCTACATCGCCAAAACCGGTAACGAACCGGCAGTGACCAAATCCAATCAGATGATTGATCTGAAAAACGGGCTGGTGCTGTCCGATACTCCGGGAATCCTGTGGCCCAAGTTTGAAAATGAAAATTCAGGCTACCGGCTGGCTGCCAGTGGTGCGGTCAAAGATACCGCCATGGAATACACAGACGTCGCCACCCACGCACTGGGCTATCTGTTGCAGCATTATCCGGATGCCCTGTCTGCACGTTACAAATTCAAAGCCTTACCGGCCAGCGCCAGCGAAGCACTGGAAACGGTTGCCGCCAAACGTGGCTGCCTGAAACCGGGTGGTATCGCCGATCTGCACAAAGCGGCGGAACTCACGCTGCATGAATTACGTGCGGGTAAGATAGGTAAGATTTCGCTGGAGAACCCAGTGCTGGTAGAAGCGGAAATCGCCGCCCTGGAAGAAGAGCGGCGTCTGCGCGAAGAAGCGCTGAAAGAGGAAAAAGACGGCCAGTAATTTACTGCTCAGTCGTCTTTTTTAATCACCTCGAAGACCTGCACAAACGTGCTCCATTCAGGGTCCTCATCAGCAACAATTTCAATCGGATACAGACCATCAGTGGTTGGAATCGCATCCAGCCCCTGCTGCAGTAATTCCAGATCGCGGCAATAGATGACCCATTGATTCGTGCCATTATTGGTCAGCATCATGGTCACCACGGCGTTACCATCTGCTTCCAGGCAAGTCTGCAGATGCTCATTGAACGCCAGAATGCGGCTTTGCTCCTTAAGATCAGGGAAACCGGTCTGCTCATCAATGTGCTCTGCGGTCCAGGCAATCTGTACGCACAGTGGCAGCTGGCCGGCGTCTTTAACCGCCCGCCAGTCTTCGCGGTATTGGATACTGATGGGCCGGTCCCTGAGCGTACCGGTTGCCCTCACCCAGCGATTGTTCGCCAGCATGGCCTTATTCCTTTTGGTTTGGATACATTCAGCCTAATATAAATTCAGCCAAATGCAACGCAGAACCGGCACCAACAGCGCGCTGATTACAGCAGATTGAGGGGCAATTTAAGATAAGCCACACCGTTATCCTCAGCTTCCGGCAAAGCACCGGCACGGATATTCACCTGCAGTGACGGCAGTATCAGGCGTGGCATTTCCAGCCCCGCATCACGCTCGCTGCGCATGCGGATAAACTCATCGCGGCTGACATCGTCCTTCATATGAATGTTGCTGCGACGTTGTTCGCCAACGGTCACCGCTGACGTAACCGGTCGACCTTCCGGCGGGTAATCATGGCACAGGTGAATCACCACATCGTCACCCAATGCCATCAGCTTGTGCACGGAATCCCACAGGGTTCCGGCATCACCGCCCGGAAAATCACAGCGGGCGCTGCCGACATCCGGGGCAAAAATGGTATCGCCAACAAACACATCACTGTCATTCACCAGCAGGCTGTGACAGGCCGGCGTATGTCCGGGCGTGGCGATCGCTTTAATATGGGTGGAACCTAACAGCAGCTCTTCACCGTCTTCAATGAGGTGATCAAACTGATGGCCGTCAGCAACGAAACGCTCACCTTCGTTAAAGATCTTTTTAAAGGTGCCCTGAACGGTTGTGATAGGCGACCCGATCACAATCGCCGCTCCGGTCTGGCCGCGAATATAGTCCGCCGAGGTCAGATGATCGGCATGGGCATGGGTCTCAAGCACGTATTGCAGGCTGAGCTTCCGCTCACTGACACGATTGAGGATAGCGTCGATAAAGCCTGTGGAAGTGCGACCGGATTTCTGATCAAAATCCAGCACAGGATCGATCAGTGCGGCCTTACCACTGCCTTCGTCAACCAGCAGATGGGTGAAGGTGAAGGTTTCCTCGTGGAAGAAGCTCTCAATCTGATGAGCCATGATGTCTCTCCTGATTATCCGTTCCGATCATTATATTAGAATATTCTTATGTAGCAATATTTGATATATACTGACCACTGTCATTGATCGGAAGTATCAGCCTATGTCGGATCAGAAACCCACCCAACCCGCACTGCAGGACTACGAAGCTCTCGAACAGCATCGCCAGGAAGCCGTGCGCCTGCTGAAGGCTCTGGCTAATGAGCACCGGCTGAATATTCTCTGCTGCCTGCGCCGTGGCGAAGTGTCTGTCAGTGAATTGTCCGCATGCCTGCCACTCAGCCAGTCCGCCCTGTCGCAACACCTTGCCTGGTTGAGAGGCGAACATCTGGTGCATACCCGCCGCTGTGCGCAGAACGTCTACTACCAGCTCAGCGATGACAAGGCCGACCGCATTATCCGTGTCCTCAACAGCCTGTACTGCAACGCTGGAGACATCAGCAATGAAACAGAATCCTGAACACAAAACGCGATCGACAGACCACCCGCAGGCAGAGACTGTTGCACAGACCTCCTGCCGCGACAGCCGCTACGAAGTCGCAGCCCATCGCAGTGGTCCGCGCCTGCGGGTGCGCTACCGTGAGGGGTCGGTATCCCCTGATGATAAGCACTGCCGGCTTTGCAACTGACCGGACTGCCGTTCTGACTGCCGAAGGAATTTACTTTTCCTTATAAACTGCGGGCTTAAGTAACCGCTCGCGGGGCGTTATCATAACGTCTCTGATCACCGGAGCGTTTCATGACAACCACCTACATTGTACTGCTGGCCCTCGCCCTTCTTATTATCGCCAGCCTCGGCGCCTACGCCTTACATCTCTTGCGCCGCGTTAAACAAACAGAAGCGCTGCAAAAAGAAGAAGAAGCGCTGGCGGAAATGAATCTGCGCAAACGCCAGCAGGACTTACTGCAGGACATCCGCTTTATCTCCCGCTCCGTGGTTGAAGAACAATGCGAAATAACTGAGGGCGTAATGCGGCTGCACTATCTGGTGACGGCACTCGATCCGGTTACCTGGCAGGCCAGTGAACTGACAGCCGTCCGCAGTCACCACAGCGCCACCTCGGATATGCCAATACTTGAAGCCTACAAGGCACTGACACCAAAGCAGCAGTTCGCCATTGATAAAAAGCGGCTGACGCTGGAAGAAGACAATCAGGCCAGCATCCGTCAGGAACTCAAATGGCTTTGCAGACACCAATTCCCGAATGTCACGCTTCTTCAATAATCATAAGTCAGGCTGAAGCGTCAGAATTAACCATTAAAATATAAAGGTACTTAGTATGCGCTCTCTGATTTTATGTTCCGCACTGCTTGCTTCTCTCAGTCACGCTGACTGGGAGATAACCGCTCCGTCCAACGTCTCATTTCTGAGTACAAAAAACTCCAGCATTACCGAAGTTCATCGCTTCAATTCGGTAACAGGTACGCTGACAGAGAAAGGGTCAGCCACCATGGTCATTGACCTGACCAGCGTGAATACCGGCATTGAAATCCGTGATGAACGCATGCAGAAAATGCTGTTTGATGTTGACCAGTTCAGCAAAGCAACACTGACCACCAGCGTTGATCCGGCGCTGCTGAAAAAAGCACAATCCGGTGCTATTACAGAAGCTGACATCACCGCCAGCCTGTCTCTTCATGGTCATGAAGTAAGCATGCCGGCCAAAGTGATCATCACCCCGGCAAAAGATGGCTCAATTGTTGTCAGCAGCGCGCAACCTGTGCTGCTGCAGGCATCAGAATTTGGTCTGGTGGAAGGCATTAATAAACTGCGCGATATCGCCAAACTGCAACATATCGCAACCACTGTGCCTGTGTCGTTCACACTGACATTTAAAGCTCAGTAAAACAGTACACTAACAATCTGCCGGCCATGACGCCGGCCGACCTGTTATTTGTGCAATCCTCTGGCGCGGGTACGACTCCGCGCCAGTGCTTCATCAAAATCTTTGATGGTCTCTTCGACGGCAGCCATAACACTGGTGTTAATGGCCGATTCGATCAGAATGGACAGCGTGCCGAACGGATAATCCCCGATCTTCTGACACAACTCCTCGCCCAGCTCTGTACGGAACTGCTGCACGATTTTTTCCGCGTGTTTGTGGTGTGGACGATCCTGCATTCATACCTCCCGGCACTTTATTCATGAACGCTTAATTGCGCAGATACTGACAACCCGGCTCAGCAATCCATCGCCTGAGTCGCCGGCTGAATAATCAGCGGATCAGGCGTCAGATCCAGCGTCGTCGATTTATTGGTGTAATCCAGCTGACTCAGCACACAACGCATGGCATTCAGCCGCGCGCGTTTTTTGTCATCCGAGCGCACCACTGTCCACGGAGCATCCATGTGATTGGTGTAATAAAACATGGCTTCTTTCGCTTCGGTGTAGTCGTCCCATTTATCCAGCGATGCCAGATCTATCGGGCTCAGTTTCCACTGTTTCAGCGGATCAACCTGACGGCTCTGAAAACGTCGCAGCTGTTCATGGCGACTGACCGAAAACCAGAATTTAACCAGGCGGATACCGGAGCGCACAAACATACGTTCCAGCTCAGGTACTTCGCGCATAAATTCGAGATAGTCGTTATTGGAACAGAAGCCCATCACCCGCTCGACACCGGCGCGGTTGTACCAGGAGCGGTCGAAAAATACCATTTCGCCTTTCGCTGGCAGATGTTTAATATAACGCTGAAAATACCATTGTGACGCTTCGGTCTCGCTGGGTTTTTCCAGCGCCACTACACGGGCACCACGGGGGTTAAGGTGTTCCATAAAGCGCTTGATGGTGCCCCCTTTACCGGCGGCATCCCGGCCTTCGAAGACGATAACGATCTTCTGACCCGTCTCTTTCACCCAGCTCTGCATTTTCAATAATTCAATCTGCAGGCTTTGTTTTTCCCGCTCATAGTCGTCACGGCTCATACGCTTGCCGTACGGCAGATGCAGAGTGGATTCCTCTTGTTCTTCCACTGCCGGAATAATTAACGGCAGATGACGCTCGTTGCTGTCGCCCATGCGTACTCCTTTTCTGACTGATATTTTTACTCTACGCCGACATCACTATGACGCTCTGATGCAGGTCACTGTTCGGCGCAGATAAACTGATCGCGGCCATTATTTTTGGCCTGATAAAGATAGGTGTCCATGTGTTCGACAATCCTGCTCAGCTCAAGTTGCTGCTGTGGATGAGGTGTCAGACAAAGGTAACTGCCGGAAGCGGTTACCGGCACCCGCTTGCCAACATCGTTGACCACTTCCATCGCGCGGATGCATTCCGTAACCCGGGCTGCAACCGCCGGTAACTGATCCGGCTGGCAGCCGGGTAACAATAAGGCAAATTCTTCACCGCCAAGACGCCCGATATGATCCGTCGGGCGCATAATGCCTTTCAGTGACCGGCACAGGGTTTTCAGCACACGGTCGCCAGTAACATGGCCGTGCACATCATTGACCTGTTTAAAGTGATCAAGGTCGAAAAGTACCATGGCAAAGACGTGATATTGCCTCTGCCCCCGCGCCCACTCACGCTGATAGGCACGTTCAAAACCGCGACGGTTTTCAGCGCCGGTGAGAGGATCGGTTAAAGCCTGGCGGGCAGTTTCTTCTGTCTGTTTCACCATAAACAGACAGGCTGCAACCACCGCCGCCAGATGTTGCATAAAATCCGTTGCCATACCGCTCTGAAAGCGGTCAGCATGACGGGAATACAGGCGCAGTTGTCCGAGATAAACGTCGTTACGCAGCAACGGCAATGCAAGTCCGGTGCGCCAGGGTGGAGGCGGAGCAACCGGGCCGGCGGAAATCATCGGGACCCGCCCCTGAAAATCCAGCTGATTCAGCAATACCGCCTGTTCCAGATCCAGCGACTGCAGCATGGACGCTTTCAACTCGCCATCCGGATCACAGACTTTCAGCGTTACGGCATCCAGTTCGAACTGAGCAGGCAGACCATCCAGTAACAGGGTCAGCAGATCGAACCATGTCTGGCAGGACAAAAGCTGTAATTCAAATGCCTGTAAACGCCGCAATAAGGCTTCATTGCGCCGGGCGTTTGCCAATAGTTCTTCTAAATCCACCGGGTCTGTCTCCTGTGACACAGGCAACAAGTATAGAATATTCCTGTCATTCCGCCTGTTTATGTCACTACTGACGGAATTATGATTCATTTTGCGGTAACGGCCCGGCGTTATTCAGCGCATCGCCATAATTTGTTAAACTGCTTTCTTTTATTTGACTGACCATTCATGAATCCATCCGTTCTGGTTTTCGACTCCGGAGTCGGCGGCCTCAGTGTTCTGCAGCAGATCCGCAAGCGCTCGCCCGGACTGACGCTGAACTATCTGATGGACAGCGCGGCGTTTCCCTACGGAATCAAACGCGATGAGGTTCTGGTTAAGCGTGTACTGGATGTCTGTCAGGCTGCGGTTGATGAGCTCAGTCCCGGCGTTCTGGTAATTGCCTGCAACACCGCCAGCACACTGGCGTTGCCTGCCCTGCGTGAAGTACTGAACATCCCGGTGGTTGGCGTCGTGCCGGCAATCAAAACCGCAGCCAGCCATTGCAGCAGTGGTCATATTGGGCTGCTGGCGACGCCGGCAACGGTCAACCGTTCGTATACCGATGATCTGATCCGCGACTTCGCCGGCCATTGCCAGGTCAGTCGTTTCGGCAGCAGTGAACTGGTGCGCTGGGCTGAAGAGTGGCTGTTAAATGATGAGCCCTCTGCGCAACGGCAGGCACAACTGCGGGAACACCTGAAAAGCTGGATCGAACACAACAGTAATACTGTGCCCGCCATGAGCCATGTGGTTTTAGGCTGCACCCACTTCCCGTTACTGCGGGAACAACTGGAGCAGCTCTGGCCGCATATCCACTGGGTCGATTCCGGAGAAGCCATTGCCCGGCGGGTGGCCAGTCTGCTGCCCGGCAGTGAAGAACTGAGCAGTAAAGGTGCTCTGAACTGCTACTGGACAGATCGCCATCAGGTACCACAAGGGGCAATAAACTACCTTAGCGCCCTGAGTGACGTAATAAATCAGGGCTGTCTGGGTCCGGATTTTGTTATACAAGACATCGAGTCTGTATAAGTTTTTAAAATTTGAGTAGAATCATCGGGTATTGACGATCCCTTTGATCGATAACAACGGAATAAACATGTCAGATTTAGAATCTCTGTACCGTCAGGTACTGGCCGGACTGGGTGAAGACACCGAACGTGAAGGCCTGCTCGATACACCGAAACGCGCTGCAAAAGCCATGCAGTTCCTGACCAGTGGTTATGAGACCAACCTTACAGAGGTCATCAATAACGCCGTATTCACCAGCGACAACGACGAGATGGTCGTGGTTCAGGGCATTGAGTTCTACTCTCTGTGTGAACACCATGTGCTGCCATTTATCGGCCGCTGTCATATAGGCTACCTGCCGGATGGTCAGGTACTGGGCCTGTCCAAATTTGCCCGTATCGTTGATATGTTTGCCCGTCGCCTGCAGATTCAGGAAAACATGACCAAACAGATCGCTGAAGCGGTGCAGGAAGTGACCGGCTGTCGTGGCGTTGGCGTGATCGTCGAAGCACAGCATATGTGCATGATGATGCGCGGTGTGCAGAAGCAGAATTCCATGATGCGTACCTCAGTTATGCTGGGCGATTTCCGCTCCAGTCAGGCAACCCGCGACGAGTTTATGCGTCTGGTCGGACTCTGATTTACCTTTTCCCAGCGGGGGCTGCATAGCAATGTTTGAGTGGTGGCACTGGACGGTTGTTGTGTATGCCCTTGGCGCGGTGGCGGCGGTGGATGCATTACTGAAAAGCCGCACTGCCCAGGGCACGATTGCCTGGGTGATGGCCCTGCTGCTGATGCCGGTCATCAGCCTTCCCCTCTACAGTTTCTTTGGCAGCCGCCGTTTACACGGCTACCTTAAAGCCCGCCGCCACGGCGATCATTCCCTGAGCTTTATCGGTGAAGAAATACAGGCCGCCCTGTGTGAAAGCCGGGCTGAACCAACCCCGCTGACTCAGGCCCTGATACCGTTATTGCGTGTGCCACCGACCAGCGGCAACGCCTGCCGTCTGCTGACCACGGGGCCAGACACCTTCGAACGGATTTTCACCCGCATCAGTGAAGCCCGCCATTACATCTGCGTGCAATACTACATTCTGAACGACGATCATCTCGGCGTGGAGCTGGCCAGCTACCTGTGTGATAAAGCCCGGGAAGGACTGCCGGTGTATCTGCTGTACGATGAAATCGGCAGTCACGGTATCAGCCGCAGCTACCTGAACCGCCTGAAAGACGCCGGTGTGCAGGTATCCCGCTTCAATCCCCTGCAGCTGCGTAACCGCCTGCAGCTGAACTTCCGTAATCACCGTAAGCTGGTTATCTGCGATGGTCAGTATGCCTTTGTTGGTGGTTATAACGTCGATGAAGCCTACGTCACCGGCGACAGCATCCGCGACACACACATGGAAATATCCGGCCCTGCGGTACTGGCCTGCCAGCTGGCCTTCACCGAAGACTGGTATTGGGCAACCCAGGCGGTACCGGACATTCAGTGGCAGACACCGCGCAAAGACGGCAACTGTGATGTGATGACCATTCCGACCGGCCCGGCTGATGAAAATGAGAGTGCCAGCCTGGTGTTCACTCATCTGATTCACAAGGCCCGCCACCGTTGCTGGCTGGTCAGCCCCTACTTTGTCCCCGACCAGAGTCTGCAGGTGGCCCTGCAGCTGGCGGCATTGCGCGGTGTCGATACGCGCATTCTGATTCCCGAGAAGAATGACAACCGCCTGGTGCAACTGGCGATGGCATCCTTCATCGAGCCACTGAGCCGCTGCAAAGTGAAGTTTTTCAGTTACCGTAAAAGCTTTCTGCACCAGAAAGTGATTCTGATTGATGATGAATGGAGCTATATCGGCAGCTCAAATCTCGACAGTCGTTCCCTGCGGATCAACTTTGAGCTGGGTGCTCTGGTACAGGATAAAGACCTGGCCTGTGACGTAAAAGCTATGCTGGAAAAAGACTTCGCCAATTCCGTACCTACGCAGGTACCGAGCCACTGGTGGCAGATATTTCTGAGCCGATTGAGCCGATTGCTGGCTCCCGTACTGTGATCTCTTGATCTGTACAAAAAGCGAACATACAGTGAGCCTGACTTAATAAGAATAAAAACGGAGTCAGCCATGACAAGGACCCTTATACCCCGTCAGTTAACCCTTCTGTTCACCCGTCAGATTACCCCACATCAGATTAACCCCCATCCCCCTCAAACCAGACTTAACCTTCGTTCTCTGAAACGGATCACAACCATTGCTCTGCTGCCGCTGGCAGCACTCACACTCCCCTGCCACAGCAATGCCCGCGCCCTGACTGGCTACGAATTCCCGGAAATCATCCCGGCCACAGCAGAGCATAATGAAATGCGCCTGAACGGAGCTGCCATACGCACCATGTACTATCTGGTTGATGCCTACGCCGGCCTGCTGTACATCGAAAATCCCGGCCATGACCCGCAGGCGCTGATCGCACAGAACACCAGCAAACGACTGGTTTATCACATCCTGGTCAACCGCGTCAGCGGGCGCCGGATTGCAACGGCGATGTACGAATCACTGCAACTGAATCTGACTGAAGAAGAAGCCAACGCGATGGATGCCAGATTACAGCGGCTGGTTGAGATGTTTGATATCAGAATAGTTCGTGGTGACGTTGGCTATGTGGAATACGTGCCGGAACGGCAGGTATCCCGAATCGTTATAAACTCGGACATCAAGGGGGAAATCGAGGGTAAGGATCTGTTCGATGCACTGATGCGTATCTGGATTGGCGAACACCCGGTGTCAGCTCAATTCAAACGCGGGGTCCTTGGACTGGAAGATACAAGGACCGATCTTGCCAGCGAAGAAAACTGATCAAAGGATCGTTAACACAAGATCCTTCGTAAAGAACGCAATAACGCAGAAAATGTAGCAAAAGCAGCAAAAAGAGAAATAAAAAAGCCACGCAATGCGTGGCTTTTTCAGAGGGCTTATACGGTACAGTCGATCAGAACTTGTAACCGCCACCCACCAGAACAACCCATGGATCAACATGCAGATCAACAGCATCCAGAGCGGTCTGAGCAGTTGCATCCAGATCGATTTTCCATACAGCGACGTTAGCCATCCAGTTATCGTCGATGTTGTAGTTAGCACCAACAGAGAATGCTGCACCAGTGCTGCGGTCTACGTGGTTAACTGCGTCTTTTTCGTCGAAGAAGAAAGTGTAGTTAATACCAACGCCGACGTATGGCTGAATGGCAGACTCAGGAGACATTGGGTAGTACTGCAGAGATACGGTTGGTGGCAGGTGGCTTACTTCACCTACTTTACCCATGCCATCAATTTTCACTTCGTGAGTGAACGGAGTAGCAGCCAGAACTTCCAGACCAATCTGAGAAGAGATCATGTAGGTGAAAGTCAGACCCAGCTGAGTATCGTCTTCAATCTGAACTCGGGCACCACCACCCAGATCAGCACTGTTGTCGTCTTTAGGGCTTACGTTAATAACACCAGCTTTAATCATAAAATCGCCGGCTTCATAAGCCATGGCTGGCATTGCAGAAACAGCTACAGCAGTTGCTAACAGAGTTTTCAACAGTTTCATTATGCACTCCTTCATTTGTGCTCTCTGAGTTGATGGGTGCAGAGTAACGGATTGATGATTGTTCTGTTTGACACAAATCAAGAAATAAAAACGGGTGTTTTTATAGCCATAGAAACCTTGTGCCAAGTCAAGTTTGTCACCGCAACGGCCAAAACACCTATCTGCATGGCACACAGTTTTCCGGTTCTGCCAGCCGACTAAAGATTCCCCCCCATTTCATGGCCGGTGCCCGTAAAATCAGGCTATAGTTAGGCTACTTTACCTTTACCTGACAGCAACGGTTCCATGTTCAGATACTCAACGGCCCTGGGAAGACAACTGCTTACCTCTGTACTGGCATTCAGCTTTGTCATTACCCTGCTGTCTCTGTTCTATATCCTCTATTCGGACTATCAGCGCGGATTACAGCAATATGACGAAAATCTGGAACAGATTGAGAACAGCTACCGTAAAAGTCTCAGTTACAGTCTGTGGAATTTCGATGCCAATCAGATTGATGCCCAGTTGCACGGCATTCTCAACTTTCCCGGTGTTGTGTATACCTACATAGAAAACAACGACGAGGTGCTGTACAGCTCCGGCAATGTCTATAACCACGTTGATCAGCACCATCAGTTTGGCCTTTCCTACGACACACCGACCGAACACTACCCTCTGGGCGTGCTGCACATCAGCCTGGACTATTCTCAGCTGCATCAGGAATTAACCGACCAAACGGTGAATATTCTCCTCACCCAGTTTGTAAAGACCTTTACCATTTCCATATTCCTGCTGTTTATCGTCCATCAGCTGATCACCAGGCGCCTGTATGCCCTGGCCGAATGGGCGCAGGATTTCTCATTGGATACCCCCAAAGGGCCGTTATTAAAGCACCGGCGCAACGATGAAATTTCAGCCGTCAATCAGGCTATCCACCAGATGCTGATGCGTCTGCGCCAGGATATTGAAGAGCAGAAAAAGTCACATCAGCAGCTTGAGCACACCCGTAATCAGCTGACCATCGCTGTCGATAACGCTGGCATTGGCTTCTGCACCTACAATGCTGAAGCCAACAAGCTGGATAGCAACAGTCATTTTGCCGGCCACCTCGCCACCACCGAACTGGAACTGGAGTCTGTACGTCACCCGATTAACGAACTGGTGAACCGGATTGAAGGGCCCGAATCGGTGCAGCAACGTGAGCGTATCAACCAGCTGTTTATCGGACGTCTAAGCCGCGTCCATGACCTCATCTGGATCCGTGATTTCCAGCAAACCCGCCGCTATCTGGAAATCACTCTGCAGATATCACGCTACCGTGATACGCGTCCGGCCGAAATTATGATCTGTACCGTCGACCGCACTCAGGAACAGCTGGCGCTGGAACAATCCCGCGAGCTGACGCTCTCGCTGGAGAACAAAGTCACCGCCCGCACTGAAGACCTCTATAACGAGCAACTCAGATCAAAAGCGACCATTCGTAAGCTGGAACAGGATCTTGAACGCACGGCCAGCCATTACTCCAGCGAATCGCAGAAAGAAATCAATCAGCTGTTGCTGAAACAACTCCACCAGCTGGAGCCGTTAACTGACGCAGAAACCCGCCCGCGGATTCAGGCATTTATGGAATATCTGAGCGTTTCGGAAAGCAGCCCATCCAGCAGTATCGATCTGGCACTGTTGATCCGGCGCTGGGCAGAACAAACATTTGAGGCTGATAAACAGCCAATAACGGATTTACCATTTTCACTGATTATTGAAGAAAATCCTGACGTTTTTTATTTTCTGCTTAACCATCTGGTCCTGAGAAAATGCCGCAATGTCTCCGCCTCAGATTGTTCCATCGGTCTCAAACTGAACCGTGGCATGATTGAAATAAAGGCCACCCATAGCGGCCAGAACAATCAATCGGCAACGCAATCCATGACAGGAATAAGCATTGCCGACAGAGACATCGACAGTCTGTGTGAACACCTTGTCAGCACACGGTTCCAGGGCCAGCTGACGACCGAACAGGCAGAAAATGAGCAAAGCCTGACGTTACTGCTGAGCATTCGCAATCATTAATCAGGCGTTAAAAATAACGACACCGGCTGCAGAAAAGCGACAGCCGATGGCTTAAAGGCTGAAATGCTCCTCAGCAATCTGCATCAGTGACGCCGGGTCCTTCAGCATCATTTTGTTATGAGCTCTGGCCCTTGGCATCATACGGTCGTAATAAAACTCTGCAGTCTGAATTTTGGTTTTATAAAAATCGGCGTCACCTTTACCTGCTTTCAGCGCGGTATAAGCGGCATCGGCCATCTGCGCCCAGAAATACCCCATAATGACGTAACCGGACTGCATCAGATAATCGTACGATGCAGCGCCAACCATATCGCGGTTTCTGGCAGCTTTATAAGCCACACGGAAAGTACCGATACGCCAGCGCAGCATGTAACGCTTCAGCTGTTTTATAAAAGGCTTCATTTCACTGCGGTTGTTATGCTGCTTAATAAACTGATTCACTTCATGGCGGAATTCATTAAACGATTTAAGTTTGCCCAACAGAATTTTTCGCCCCAGCAGATCCAGTGCCTGTACTCCGGTCGTCCCTTCATACAGTTTGGAGATCTGTGCATCACGGATAATCTGCTCCATTCCCCATTCCTTAATAAAACCATGCCCGCCATACACCTGAACGCCATGGTTGGCGGCTTCATAACCCAGTTCGGTCAGGAAGGCTTTCAGTACCGGGGTCAGAAAACCAAGTTTATCGTCGTAAGCATCGTAGCCATGCTGATCGCCACGACTGTGCGCCGCCATCATCATGTCCGCCAGACGCGCCGCGTGATACAGCATGGCCCGTCCGCCTTCTGCAATGGCTTTCTGAGTCAGCAGCATGCGCCGTACATCGGGATGAACAATCAGAGCATCCGCAGTTTTATCCGGATGTTTTGTGCCGCTTAATGAACGCATGGAACGACGCTCCCGTGCATATGGTAAAGCACCCTGAAAGGATAATTCCGCCGCACCGATGCCCTGAATGGAGGTACCGATCCGGGCAGTGTTCATAAAGGTAAACATGCACATCAGCCCTTTATTTTCCGGACCGATAAGAAAACCCCGGGCACCATCAAAATTCATAACGCAGGTGGATGAACCGTGAATCCCCATTTTCTCTTCAATGGAACCACAGTAAACCGGATTACGGTCACCCAATGAGCCATCGTCATTGACGTGAAATTTCGGCACGATAAACAGCGAAATACCCCGGGTTCCTTCCGGTGCATCGGGCAGACGCGCCAGCACAATATGCACAATCTGTTCAGTCAGATCGTGCTCGCCGGACGAAATAAAAATTTTGGTTCCGCTCAGGTTATAGCTGCCATCACTGTTCGCCGTAGCTTTGGTTTTAACCTGACCTAGATCCGTGCCACATTGAGGCTCGGTAAGACACATGGTGCCGGTCCAGCGTCCCTCTGTCAGAGGTACCAGATAGGTCTGCTTCTGTTGCTCCGTGCCGTGCATATAAATGGTGTTCATAGCGCCCAGCGATAATCCCGGGTACATACCCCAGGACCAGTTAGCTGTGCCGATCATTTCGGATTTAATCACCCCCAACGACAGCGGCAGCCCCTGACCACCATATTCCACCGGTGCTGACATCCCCTGCCAGCCGCCTTCCACATACTGACCATAGGCTTCACGAAAACCTTTCGGCGTTGTCACTTCACCGTCACGGAACAGGCAGCCTTTATCCCCAGACTGATACAGTGGAGATATAACTTCCTCACTGAAGCGGGCAGCTTCACCCAGAATTGCATCCACCATTTCCGGGGTTGCTTCTTCCCCTCCCGGTACCTGCTGATAATGTTTCTGAAAATCAAAGACATCGTTAATCAGAAACTGAATATCTTTTAAAGGTGCTTTGTACTGAATCATATACATTCCTCTGCGGCTAACCTGTTAAAAGCGCTGCCGAAACCGTTTGCTCTGCAATTAAGCCCATCAGCCACCAGGCGCCTATGCTGTCCACTGGTGGCATAAACCACGTTGATCTCGTAAGGAGTGTCACAGACAGGCAGGATTCAGCCATTGGCCACTGGGTCGAAGGGGTAATGTCAGTTCTGCAGGTAACTTTTAGTTTTCAGCAAAAAGACGGAAGAAGAACCCTGAACAGAAAACCTGAGTCCGGAAATCCAGAAAAAGGAAGGACGAATGAAGTAACGCAGGAAGGAACAAGGGAAAGAAGCCTGTAAAAAAAGCCAGAAAAAGCAGGCACAAAAAAAGGAGATGCGTGTGCATCTCCTTTCTCTGTCAGTGCTACAGCATACGACGTTTAGGCCACCGAAGCTTGCTCTGTCTGCTTTGCTGCTTCTTCATCTTTCAGTTCACGACGCAGGATTTTGCCCACCGGAGACATCGGCAGCTCCGTGCGGAACTCAATATAACGCGGCATTTTGTAGGCAGTGAGGTTTTCCCGGCAATGACGTTTGATATCGTCCACGGTAACGTTAGCGTCCGAGGCAACGATAAACAGTTTCACCGCTTCACCGGTTTTTTCATCATTGACACCGATAACAGCGCAGTTTTCCACCGCCGGATGTTTTGCCACCACATCCTCAATTTCATTCGGGTAAACGTTAAAGCCGGACACCAGAATCATGTCTTTGATCCGGTCGACGATTTTCACATAGCCGTCTTCATCAATCACAGCAACGTCACCGGTACGCAGCCATTGGCCGTCTTCGGTAAAGCTTTCAGCAGTAGCATCCGGCCGCTTCCAGTAACCTTTCATCACCTGCGGACCTTTAACGCACAGCTCACCGCGCTCACCAATGGCGACTTCCTGCCCCTGATCATCGATGCATTTCAGTGCAGTGCCGGGAACAGCCTGCCCCACCGTGCCGTCACGTTCCAGACCGCCAGCCGGATTCATACACACAGCCGGAGAGCACTCTGTCAGCCCATAGGCTTCCGAAATACCGCAGCCGGTAAGCTCGCGCCAGCGTTTTGCGGTGTTGTCCACCAGCGCAGTACCGCCGGACAGCGTCAGGCAGAGCTTACTGAAATCGCAGTTTTTAAATTCCGGGTGATTCAGCAGCGACACAAACAGGGTGTTCAGTCCGATAAAGCCGGTCAGCTGGTGCGGCTTAATCATACGTACAAACATATCGGTATCGCGCGGGTTGGCGATCAGAATGCTCTGATCGCCCTGCTCAAACAGCGCCATCAGGTGCGTGGTAAAGGAATAAATGTGATACAGCGGCAGCGGTGCTACCACTTTTGAGCCGACATTCGGTTTGATGCGCTCGCCAGTGGCCGGATCGACCTGACGCAGAATAGCGCCGGACTGCAGCATATTGGCGACCAGATTGCGGTTAGTCAGCTCAGCGCCTTTGGCCACACCCGTGGTGCCACCTGTGTATTGCAGAATGATGGTGTCATCCGGATTACGCATGTAATTTTCGCTGAAGCGCGGGCAGGCAGCGCCCTTACTCAACGCCGTACGGAAACGCACGGCATCCGGCAGACTGTAAGCCGGTACCATTTTTTTAATGTATTTCGCCGCCGCATTAATCAGGATGCGTTTTGGCGCCGGCAACATGTCGGCCAGACGGGTGACAATCACATGCTGCAGACCGGTGCGAGCGCGGATGTTCTGCACTGAGCGGGCAAATACATCCATGCAGACCAGTGCCTTGGCACCTGAGTCGTTAAACTGATGCAGCATTTCCCGTTCGGTATACAGCGGGTTGGTATTCACCACGATCATTCCGGCACGCAGAGCACCGTACATGGCGATGGGAAACTGCAGAATATTCGGCATCTGGATCGCGATGCGGTCGCCCGGTTTCAGGCTGGTGTGATTCTGCAGATAAGCGGCGAAGGCGGCACTGTAATCGTCGATCTGACGGTATGTCAGGGTGTGATTGATGCTGGTGAAAGCTGGCCGGTCGCTGTAGCGCTGAAAGGCCTGTTCAATCACTTCAACAACAGCGTTGTACTGCTTCAGGTCGATTTGGTCAGGCACGCCGGGCGCGCGCTTACCGTCCCAGAAAGAAACGTCCACGGGGTCTACCTCTTATTTATGATTTTATTTTTGTTCTCGGCCTACTATGGCCTAAAGGTACATTGAGTAACAGTGGAAAACGTGACATCCTTCCGGTCATAGCGCGCCATAAAAACAGTCACTAACCCAGTATCAACCGGATTTTGCAGGAGCCCAGGCATGACGGAATTCCAGCCAGCAACGGTTCAGGCCTCGTCTGCCGCCAACCGGCCTTTTATCGGCACGGAATATCTCGCGCAGCTGATCGACATGCTGACGCAACAGGGAATTACCACCAGCCAACTGGCACAGGGCACCGGACTCAGTGCCCGGGTACTGGCTTCACCGCAGGAATTTATCTCGCCGCTGCAGTATCACAAGGTGATTGAAAACGCCCTGGCATTAAGTGGCGACCCGTTACTGGGCCTGGAACATGGCCGCAGGCTGAGTATTTCCAGCCATGGCTTTCTGGGTTTTGCGATTCTTGCCAGCGATACTCTGGGGCAGGCACTGTCTCTGGCGATCCGTTACGCCCGTACCCGCACACTGCTGGCGGATATCCGCTTTATCAATGATCAGGACACCGCTGTTATCCAGATCAACCATCTGGCGGCGATGCGCAGTACGTTTTCCTTCGTGGTGCAGAATATTATTTCTACCTTCGTCACCATTTCACGCTTTCTGACCCAGAACAGTGAAGAACTGACTGCCGTGGCAAAATTCACCGACGCGCCCAGCCGGCCGCTGTCGTGCTACGAAAATATCCTCGATATTCCGGTGATGTTTAATCAGCCGCACAATCAGCTGTGCATTCCCGCATTTCTGCTGGCCACCCCGGTTTCCACCGCCAACACCACGGCCCGGCGTCTGGCGGAAGCAGAGTGTGAAAAGTTACTCGCCGAGCTCGACCGCGGTCAGGATCTGGTGACTCAGATCCGCCGTAATATCGACAGCATGAATGCCTACCCGACGCTGGCGGTTATGGCCAGAACGCTCAACTCCAGTCCGCGTACGGTCAACCGCCAACTGGCCCAGCTGAACACCACTTATCAGAATATTATTGATGAAGCACGCCGGGAGAAAGCCCTGCAACTGCTGATGGAAACCCGCACATCTGTGGAAGAAATCGCCCACCAGCTGGGCTATAACGACCCTTCCAACTTCGGCCGGGCGTTCCGGCGCTGGCTGGGTATGTCGCCACGGGCATTCCGTAAAAATACCCCGACCTCGCGTCACGGCTGACAGCTCCGCATTGCGCTCTCTCACTGCTACCCCGCAGACTGCACTTGCCAAGGCCGCTTTTATCAAGGTCGCTCTTAACAAGGCTGCTATTGCCAAGTTCAGGATGCGCGGGTAGATTCGCCGCTTAATCCCCTGACAATGGTGTTTTATGTCCTACCCCCATTTTATTGCCATCGATGGCAGCTCCTGGGAAGAGCACGCCCATCCGGTGGCTATCGCCTGGTCCATGGCTGATGGTCAGATCAAAACCACGCTGATTCAGCCAGAAGATGACTGGGACGACTGGGATATATCACTGCAGGATCTGCATGGTATTAATCCGGATACCCTGTATCAGCTGGGTGAGACCATCTGGTCTGTGATCCGTGAGCTGGAAAACGATCTCGAACAGCCGCATCTGTACGCTGACGATGATGTCCGTGCCGGTGAGATGCTGGAAAAACTCTACGACGCCTGTGGGCGTGACGTGAGTTTTGAAGTAAGCCATTGCCGTGACATTCTGTCCGACGGGGTCCCGGAAGCAGAAGCCATGAACTATGTGCCCTGCGATGAACGGGTACACAGCATGCTGCTGGCCTGGGCCGCTGAAAATCAGGCAGATTGAGCCATATCCGGATGAATGCGTGATGGTTCGCTGAAGCCTTGTTAACTGATTGGCATTTTGCTCTGAGGACAGACGTTACACTGAGCAAAATGCCTGAGGTAAGCACAATGTCTTCAGTCCGCCCCCTTCATAAACAATCCGCCCCGCAATGGCAGGAAGCCCATGCCAGTGATCTGATCCGGCAGATGCTCAGTGACGCTGTACAGGGCGGTCTGCTGTTCCCTTCATCCGTTAAGCTGCTCAGTTTCAGCCAACATCAGGATGGCAATCAACGTCAGTTCAGTGTGCAGACTGAAGCCGGAGCCTTCTTTATCAAATGTCAGGGGCGGGAATACGCCACTCATTTTGAGGCTGAGCAGGCCTGTCTTCTGAAGATGATGGCAACCCAGACCATCGCGGTGTGCGCACCACTGGCCAGCGGTGTTATCGCCGACGCGGATCTTTCCTACATCGTATTGCAGCACATACCGCTGGCGGTACACGGTGACTGGTTTTCCGCCGGACAGCAGCTGGCACAGATGCACAATCATACCTCTGAGCAGGGTTACGGTTTCGACATGACAACCTATTGCGGAGAAACACCTCAGGACAACCGCTGGAACGACAACTGGGCGGATTTTTACCTAACCCAGCGGCTGGAGCCGATGTTTAACCGCTTACAGCAGACCGGTGTGCGCATCCGCGGCATGTCCCGCGCGCTGAGCAAAGCGTCCGACATGCTGAACGGCCATCAACCAGCCCCATCCCTGCTGCACGGAGATCTGTGGTCCGGCAATATTGGCTTCAACCCTGACCGGCAGATTTCCTACCCGGTGCTGTACGATCCGTCTTCCTCTTATGGCGATATCGAAACGGATCTGGCCATGACGGAACTGTTCGGCCGCTTTCCGCAGAAGTTTTATCAGGGTTATCAGTCACTGACTGAGCTTGATGCAGGCTATGAACGTCGCCGGCCGTTATACCAGCTGTATCACCTGCTCAATCATGCATTTCTGTTTGGCGGTGCTTATATTGACCAAAGCGAAAGCCAGATCCAAGATCTGGACTGAGCAATATTGGTACGACACAAAAAAACCGGCGTTGGCCGGTTTTTTTGTGATCTTAAAAGATCAGGGATTCAGGCGCTGCTTTTTCCAACTGCCATCAGCCTGAGGCTGATATTCAACCCGGTCATGCAGACGGTGTTCACCGCCCTGCCAGAATTCCATCCGCGTTGGTGTCACCCTGAAGCCGCCCCAGTGATCCGGCACCGGCACTTCTTCGTTTTCATACTGAGCAGACACATCAGCGAAGGCCTGTTCCAGTTGCGCACGATTATCCAGTGGACGGCTCTGTGCGGATGCCCAGGCACCTAACTGGCTCTGGCGCGGACGCGAGTGAAAATATTCTGCGGTCTCTTCGCGGCTGATTTTTTCGATTGTGCCCTGAACTTCCACCTGACGCTCCATCTCCATCCAGAAGAAATGCAGGCTGGCTTTACCAGTGTTGGTAAAATGCTGGCCTTTATTACTTTCATAGTTGGTGAAGAAAACGAAACCATCACCGTCGTAGGCCTTGAGCAACAATACCCGTTGCCATGGCATACCCTCACTGTCGACGCTGGCCACGGTCATAATGGTCGGCTCCAGAGGTTCGGTATCACGGTATTGTTCAAACCAGGCGTGAAACTGGGTCATCGGATCATCAGCTGCTGTTTCCTCATCAAGACGGCCCTGAGTGTACTGGCGGCGAATATCACCTAAGTTGACCATGATTCTGCGCTCCTGGTTGTTCTGTTAGCTGTTCTGTTAGCTGTTTTGTCAGCTGTCTGTTGGCTGTGCTGCCAGCGGTTCAGTCTGTGGCTGTGCAGACCCGGCTGACTCTTCTTTGCAATTTACTGCCTGCATTATCCGCCAATAGCACGCCGCTGTCTTGATCTGCTGCAGTCTCTGCTTCAGGACGCTGCGCCCGTTTGCTATGATTCCGCCGCTTGTTAATTAATCAGGAATACCGATGTCTGATCAGAACTACCCTACCGCCCCGCTGTACCGTCGGCTGGCCGCTATGATTTACGATAGCCTGATAGTATTTGCTCTGATTATTTTGGCAGAGTTTGTGATGACTGGCATTTATGTAGCAACCAATGGCGAACCTCCCGGAGGAAACATTCCAGCGTCTATCCATTACTCGGTAATGTTCATTATCTGCTTTTTCTATTACACCCACTCCTGGCTGCGTGGCGGCCAGACCATCGGCATGAAAAGCTGGCGTATTAAGCTGGTCAGTGAGTACAAACCACAGATGCGTATCAGCCAGTGTATGCTGCGCACTGGTGTTGGCTTTTTCTCGATCCTTGTTGTTGGTCTGGGTTACTGGTGGGCGCTGTTTGATAAACGTCAGCGCAGCTGGCATGACATGGCGTCGATGACGCGCATTATTTATATGCCCAAAGGCATGCAGGAAAAATAACGGCTCCGCGCCGCTTACCGGCATCAGAACAGCCAATAAAAAAGGAGGCCACGCCCACTGCTGTCCCATAAATTTCTATTTAAGCATTTT
>NZ_DJIO01000069.1:0-1389 GCF_002433655.1 Thalassolituus sp. UBA6592
GTCATGTCACAGAACTGTCACAGACCTGCAGTATCGTGCGCTCTGAATTTGGTAATCCTGCTCCGGCAGGCGTAATTGATAATTTCAGGTGTTAAATATGCAACTGCAAACCCGCAGCCTTCTGGCAGCCGCTGTGCTCTCAGCCGGCGTAGTGTTCGGTGCCTCTGCAGCCTCAGTCGACAGCGCACTGGATAAGGGCGTGGATCGTGCTGTTAAGGCGCAGAAGTCTCAGCAAACTATTGATTCCATTGATGACAGCATCCGCGCTTCTGAGCGTGAGTACCGCGGTCTGATCAAAGAGAATGATGGTCTTAAAGTGTACATCCAGCAGTTGGATAAGCAGCTGGCGGCACAACAGGAAGAAATGACCAGTATCGAACAGAGCATCAAAAACGTGACTCTGGTTGAGCGTCAGATTACTCCTCTGATGTTGCGCATGATTGATTCTATTGATCAGTTTGTAGCTGCCGATGTGCCTTTCTTAAAAGAAGAGCGTGCTGGCCGCGTCAATAAACTGAAAGAGCTGATGGGGCGTTCTGACGTTACTGTGGCAGAAAAATACCGCAAAGTAATGGATGCCTATCAGGCAGAAGTTGATTACGGCCGTACCATAGAATCGTATCGCGGAACGCTGGATATCAGCGGTCAGCCGCGCGAAGTGGATTTCCTGCGCGTTGGTCGTGTTGCTCTGGTTTATCAGTCTCTCGACGGTCAGGATCTGGGCGTGTGGAATACTGCCGCCGGTGAATGGCAGCCACTGGATGCTGAATACAAAAGTAAAATTATTGCCGGCATCCGTATTGCCCGTGAACAGGCTGCGCCAGACCTGATCAAGGTTCCGGTTGCTGCTCCAATTGCTTCAAACCAGGAGGCCAACTGATGAAACTGCGTTCCGTATTCCTGGTTGCTGCTGCAACTATCGGTATGAACCTGCCAGCCACTGCAGCCGAGTCTGTCAGTGTTGATGATCTGCTGAGCCTGGTAAAACAGGGTCAGGCACGTGATGACAAAGCGTTCCAGCAGCGTATTTCCGAATTTAAGGCGTCGCGCGCTCAGCAGCAGCGTCTGGTATCGGAAGTTCAGGCGGAACGTACCCGTCTGGAGCAGGAAAGCGCCAATAAAGAGCAGGCCTTCCAACAGAACGAAACAGAAATAGCAGAAGCTCAGCAACGTCTGACTAATCGCATGGGTTCTCTGAAAGAATTGTTTGGTGTTCTGCAGCAGGTTGCCGGCGACACCAAAGCCGTATTTGAAGGTTCTGTGATCAGCTCCGAAGTTCCGGGCCGTGAAGCCTTCCTGAATGATCTGATCAAAACTGCGGGCTCAACCTCCAAGCTGCCTTCCATCGAAAACCTGGAACAGCTGTGGTTTGAAATGCAGCGTGAAATG
>NZ_DJIO01000069.1:1703-20450 GCF_002433655.1 Thalassolituus sp. UBA6592
TTTGAAATGCAGCGTGAAATGACTTTCAGTGGCCGTATTGCTGAATACAACGCTGAAGTGGTTCTGCCATCCGGTGAAACGACCAATAAAAATGTTATCCGTATCGGTGGCTTTAATGCTGTTGCTGATGGCAAGTATCTGAACTGGGATCTGGAAGCCAGCCGTCTGGTGGAACTGGATAAGCAGCCGGGTGGCCGCTACACAGGCCCTGTATCTGAACTGGAATCTGCTTCCGGTACACAACTGACCGGTTTCTGGGTCGATCCTTCCCGCGGCCAACTGCTGAAAATCATGGGTCAGTCACCTGAACTTGGCGACCGTGTTGATCAGGGCGGTGTGGTTGGTTACATCATTCTGGTGCTGGGTGCGATCGGTGTTCTGCTGGCGGTATGGCGCATGATTGTACTGTACAGCGAAGGCAACAAAATCAAGAGTCAGATGAAATCGGAAACTCCGAACGAAAATAATGCTCTGGGTCGTGTTATGGCGGTATTTAATGCCAATAAAAATGCTGATACAGAAACACTGGAACTGCACCTGGGTGAAGCTATTGCTGCAGAAATTCCACGTCTGACCCGCGCCATTGGCTGGATCAAAATCATCTCTGTTGTTGCACCTCTGCTGGGTCTGCTGGGTACGGTAACCGGTATGATCGACGTGTTTGAAACCATGTCTCTGTTCGGCACCGGCGATCCTAAGCTGATGGCTGGCGGTATTTCTCAGGCACTGGTAACAACCGTTCTGGGTCTGGTGGCAGCGATTCCATGTGTATTCCTGCACACACTGACCAACAACCGTTCCCGTGAACTGATGATGATCCTGGAAGAACGTGCCACCGGTATTCTGGCTCGCCAGGCTGAACAGCAACACTCTAAAGCGGCGTAATTCGCAATGTTCACAGAATTATACGAGCCGGTATATCTGTTCCTTGAGCGGGGAGGCGAAGTCCTCTTCGCCATCATGGGACTGATATTTATCCTCTGGCTGATGGTACTGGAACGCACTGCATACTTCGCTTTTGTTTATCGCAATCATGTGAAGAATGCGATCCGTGAATGGGAAGCGCGCGCAGAGCGCACTTCCTGGACGGCTCACCAGATCCGTCAGGAAATTATTGCCCGTCTGGGTTCGGAAATGTCCGCCGGTATGTCGACCATTAAGATGCTGGTCGGATTGGCGCCTCTGTTCGGTTTGCTGGGTACTGTTTACGGCATGATCGAAGTATTCGACGTGATGGCGTTCCTGGGGAATGGCAGTCCGAAAGCGATGGCATCCGGTATTTCCAAAGCGACGATTCCGACTATGGCCGGGATGGTAGGTGCTTTGACCGGGGTGTTCGCCCAATCCATTCTGGATCGTTATATCAAGCGTAAACAGGTCCATCTTGAAGACCAGTTAACTTTTGACCACTAATTTGGAAGTAATGTTATGAGACGTGGTTTTTCTAATATGTCTGCTCAGGCAGAAGAAGGCGAAATCGATATTACGCCAATGCTCGACGTGGTTTTTATCATGCTGATTTTCTTTATCGTGACAGCGTCTTTTGTTAAAGAAACCGGTATTGAAGTTAATCGTCCGGATGCCAGTACCTCTCAGGCAAAACCGCGCGCTAACATCCTGATTGCCATCAATGATATGGGTGAAATCTGGATCGATAAGCGCCGCGTAGATGAAAGCCAGGTACGTGCCAACATCGAACGCATGCACGCAGAAAATCCACAGGGAACTGTCGTTATTCAGGCCGACGAAGAGGCGAAAACCCGTCTTCTGGTTGCTGTGATGGATGCTGCCCGGGCAGCGGGTGTTTACGACGTTTCACTGGCAACGGAGAACTGATAATGCAATCCGTGATGCTTCGCTTCGGCGCTGCACTGGCGGTTGCCGCGGCTGCTACTTTCGCCGTGTTCTGGATGATGCAGAGTCTGATCAGCAGTGGTGGTTCTGTTCTGAATGAACAGGACTACGGCAAGCTGCAGAGCTTTGTGATGTCCAAACCGGACGACGACGTGCAGACCAAAGACCGCAAGCCGGAAAAACCACCGGCTCCGCCGGAGGAACCACCGCAGCCGGATATGCCACGCCCGGATATCGCCAAAGCGGATACTTCTGCATTTGATATCGGCGGTTTTGATCTGGGTGCAGATCTGAATGTTGATGCTGGTCTGAGTGGTGGTACCGGTGATGGCGAATATCTGCCGATTGTGAAAGTCGCGCCGAATTATCCGCGCCGTGCTGCACAGAAGGGTATTGAAGGTTACGTGGTTGTCGAATTTACCGTAACAACTCTGGGAACGGTTGTTGATCCCGTGGTTGTTGAAGCTCAGCCAGCAGGTATTTTTGATCAGTCCGCCAAGCAGGCAGTAACCAAGTTTAAATATAAGCCAAAAATGGAAAATGGTAAGCCAGTAGAAGTAACAGGCGTGCGCAACATTATCCGTTTTGAACTGGCCAAGAACTGACAGGCGAGGTGAGTATGAAAAAGCCCGTTATTATCGCACTGAGTGCCATACTCGGATACAGCTCCCTTGCGTTGCTGCCAGTGGCAGTGCCACAGGCGGCAGCAGCTGAGAATTCTGATTCGCAGTCTTCCAAGAAGCGTGTTCGTCGCAGTCAGACCATGCGCCCGGTTATTTTTAATAAACTGGATGCTGTTCGTGCTAAAGCCGACGAAAAGAAATATGCAGAAGCGCTGGATGAGCTGGCGTCAGTTGAAAAGATTCGCCGTAACTCTTATGAGCAGGCCATGACGTTCAATATGTACGCGTATGTGTATTTCAATCAGGAAGATTATGCCGGTGCTATTAAAGCGTACGAGCAGGTTGTGGCCATCGACAGTATTCCTGAAAGTCTGGAACAGACAACACTGTATAGTCTGGCCAAGCTTTACCTGATTCAGGAAGACTACAAAAAGTCTCTGGTGATGCTGAATAAATGGTTTGCCGTAGTAGAAAAGCCAGGACCTGAAGCTTATATCCTGCGCGCGCAGATGCAGTTTCAGCTGGAGCAGTACGGCAAAGCGCTGCCGGATGTTAAAAAGGCCATTGCGCTGGTTAAACAGCAGGGCAATCAGCCAAAAGAAAACTGGCTGATGCTGGAGCGTGCGGTTTATTACCAGAACAAAGATTTTAACAATCTGGCCCGCTGTCTGCAGGATCTGGCGACACTGTATCCTAAGCCTCAGTACTGGACTCAGTTAGCGGCTGTTTACAGTGAACTGAATAAGCCTCTGAAGGAATTGTCGACCCTGGAAACAGCTTACGATCAGGGTTATCTGAAGCGTGAAAGTGATCTGATCAGTCTCGCTTACGCTCTGATGGGGCAGGATATTCCGTACAAGGCAGCCAATATTCTGGAAAAAGGTCTGAAGGACGAAATCATCAAGCCGACAGCAAAAAACCTGTCTACGCTGGGTGATGCGTGGATGCTGGCCAAAGAATATGACAAAGCTATTGTTGCGATGACCAAAGCGGCTGGTGAATCACAGAAGGGCTCGGATTTCTTCAAGCTCGCTCAGATTCATACGGAGCGCCAGGAATGGAAACTGGCTCTGAATAATGTCAACGCGGCATTGAAAGACGATGACTTTGATAAGTCATCTAATGCTTATATTCTGAAAGGTAATATTCTGTTCAATATGAACGATCTGAATGGTGCCAGACAGAGCTTTGCAGCGGCTGAGAAATTCCCTGAAGCTGAAAAGACTGCCGCCCAGTGGCTGGCATTTGTTGAAGCGGAGCAGAAGCGCCGTGAATATATGGCTTCTGTGAACTGATTTTTCCGCTCGCTTTCGCCATAAAAAACGCCCGCATCAGCGGGCGTTTTTTATGGGTTAAATCTCCGCCTGTTGACATCAGCGGCTTTTGGGCGTCCACGCCCATATCATGGTTGCTCTGACGGTTTCTGTGCCGCTGGCATCGGTAATGGTTACCGGAACCTGTATCTCGCCTTTTTCTGTATTTTTTACATAATCGAGCTGCTCATCGCTGAAGCTGGCTCTGGCCGTCATATCGCCGCTGGCGCGCTTGAGATACTCGAGTTGCATGGAGCGGATCACAATGATCCGGTCGTCCGGAACACTCATACCTGTCATAAAGCCGGTTGCGGATTCTGCCAGTAATCCCATGGCGGCTGCGTGAACGCTGCCGATATGGTTCTGCACTTTACGGCGATTGCGCATAATGATGATGCATTCATTCGGGGTCAGTTTTTCAACCCGTGTGCCAGCGGTGCCGGCGAACGGGATCACACGGCCCATGACTTTGGACAGAATCCAGGGCTGCAGGCTCTTCGGCATGCCAGATACTTTATTGATCACCCGGGTCAGGCGGTTTGGCTTGGTCATAATCTTCAGCTTCTTGTTATGGTTGGATTGTGCCGGAACTGGTGCTTCAGCGGGTCACGTGCAGCATTGCATGCAGATAAACAGCCAGTTGGTACTTTTTAGCCTCTGAGTATATAGCAAGCAGCAGATGTCTGAATATGTCAGTGCTGACAGGGGACTGTGGCCAAGGGCACGGTGAATACCGATTTCTGCAGCATTCACCTTATCTGGCCTTAAGATAACCTTAAGTGAAGGCACTGCTTTATCTGCTACCCTGGTGTTCGGTTTTCTGCACAGAGGAATGTTCTTAACTGAACGTATTCCGGCATGATTAAGATAAATACCTTCGCCTTCTTCAGTATTTTGTGCGCCGTTCTGCCTGTAGTGAGTTATGCGGCTGAAGGTGCTGATTACAGCTCAGAACCTACCGGATTTCTGCGCTTTATCGTTATTGGCGATACCGGCACCGGAGGCGATGGACAGCATCAGGTGGCAGATGCCATCAGAGCTGTGTGTCAGTCCAGAGGGTGTGATTTTGCTCTCGGCCTCGGTGATAACGTGTATGAACATGGCGTAAAGAGCGGTTCTGATGCGCAGTTCGAGAGCAAATTTGAAATACCTTACGCAGAGTTGAATTTTCCTTTTTATATGGTCATCGGTAATCATGATGACCCGACCGCTGAAAAAGAGCTGGCCGGAGAGAGTCTGTCTGGCGGATATGAAGTTCAGTACACCTATGACAAGGGGAAGGGTAAAGGCAACAAAGACGGAAAATGGCAGATGCCAGGCCGTTACTATCGGGTTGATTTACCGGATGCGCCGCACCCGCTGGCAACGTTTCTGGCCATAGATGGTGCGCCATTGGCAGGGCCCGCAGATACTCAGTATTCTGCATCTCAGAAAGCCTATCGTGATCAGCAGGGCGCCTGGCTGGACACCCAATTTGCACAGAGCGACGCCCGCTGGAAAATCGTATTCGGCCATTTTCCTCTGTATTCCAACGGCCGCCACGGTAACGCGGGAAATTATGGTGGTCATAAGAATCAGGGCATTCTGTATAAGAATCTGTTAACTGACCACGTCTGTGGTAAAGCGGATCTGCTGTTTGCTGGCCATGATCACAATCTGCAATGGCTCCGCCCGGTTGCCGAATGCGGAAACACCACAGAGATTATTTCGGGAGCCGGGGCGAAAGAAACGGCACTGGCGGATAAAGAACGTAACCCGGCAATATGGCAGGCAGGAGACACGTTGGGTTTTCTTTACGTTGTACTTTCTGCAGACACCCTGCGCGGTACTGTGTACACAGTGGATAAAAACGATGGTCATTATGAGGCGGCGTTTGGCTCCTCCATGCATAAGTGAACGAAGAGGATATCCGTCCCTGTTTTAGCGGATTATTCAGTATCTTTCGTTCACTGTGTTTAATCGCTGTGTCAGCTAGTCTTTCCAGATGGTTTTACTTTATTTGGGCGACTTATTTTGGCGTATTGTGTTGTGCCAGAGCTGTGGGCTGAACAGCGGCAATAAAAGCAGCGGTAATTTCCGCTGTTTTATCCGCTTCCTCTATCTGCGGCACATGGCCGGTTCCGGGCATAATATGTGTTTCCGCCTGTGGCATCATGGATGCAAAGACGTCAACCGATGAGACATCCAGTACCCGATCCTGTGCGCCCCAGATAATCAGTACCGGCATGTGAATATTTTCCTCGACCATAGCTTCAAAGTCCTGTTGCTGAAGCTGATCCCGGGTCGCCAGCATATCGTCAAAAATGATGCGGTTTATTTCGGCGCGGTTGATGGTCTTACGTATCATAGCCGGGCGGATCGGCCATGGAACAAAGGGCGGTTGCTCCATAATCATATCCCAGCGGTATTCAAAGCTTTCTTCGTCAGTCGCAATCAGTGGATTTTTTCCGGAAGAAAGTGCCTGCATAAATGGGCTTGGATTAGGTGAATCAACTCCGGCCGCATCAATCAGAGTCAGGCTGGCAACTTCATCCGGGTAACGTGCTGCGTAAATGGTTGCGATGGCGCCACCCATGGAATTACCGATCAGGTGAATATTCGCGAAGCCTTTTGCTGCCATCAGGTGCTGCAGACGGTCGGTTTGGGTAATCAGATTGTAGTCACCGTTTGCCGGTGCCGGGCTGTCACCATGGCCGGCGAGGTCCGGTGCGATCAGGTAATAATCATCGGGCAATTCGGCTGCCAGTTTAAGCCAGGTTTCTTTGTTGGCTGAAAATCCATGAATTAACAGCACCACCGGGCCGATACCGGGCCGTTCCATATAGTTCAGAGACATATCGCCAACGTTTTGCTCGCCGACGCTGAAGCCCTGTGCCGTGCGGCCATATTGCATGGTTTTGTCCAGCAAAGTGTCCTGTTGTGTATTGGTGCAGCCGCTGATCAGCATGATCACAACGGCAATGATTGGCAGAAAATATCGGGGTGTCATAACCGGGTTCCAGGGTATTTAAGGCGACAGCTGAACGGTAAAACTCAGCGCTGAATCTCTGCAGGGCTGAATGGCGTTATTCTGTCGCATCTTTAGCATTGCAGACGTCAGGCCTTTCCTTTGCCAGCAAGTAACTGGCAGAGATCATCAGCGTGTTTTATGGCTTCGTCAATCTGATCGGCTTCCAGCAGATGGTGCGGCCGGCAGATCAGCAGAATGCCAGCAGACCATTCGATGTGAAGGTTCGGGTGCGCCAAAAACCAGTCGCTCAGCTCCGGGGTCAGGCGTTGCCAGAAGTTCTGCGGCTGATCGCTGCTGATATGCCAGCGTCTCAGCAACATGGGTTTTTGTTCCGGGCGCAGCGGGTAGAGCGGGTCCTGCAGGCTTTCACAGAATGTATCCTGACGCAGCCAGGTATCTTTCTCAATTTCAAAGCGCTCTGCTGCCGCTAATTTACACTCCACTAACAAGAGTGTTTGCGTAGAGGTACCGCCGGGCGTGATCAGACTGTAATCGAAGGTGTTAATATAACGACCATTCGGGTGGCGACCTTCCAGCAGATGGCGGAAGTGACGGAACTGGCCACACTCCAGTAATACAAAGTGAGCGTCGCGGATTTCATGGCTGAGCGCCGCGTAGGGGCGATATTCCAGGCCAATGGACTTGCCGGCAGTGGCGAGATCGCGTCCGCGTCGTCCGGTGTCCAGCAGCAACACAAAAATCAGCAGCCCGACTACCAAGAGAACAACCAGCAGACTCAGCAGAGGAATGATTGACAGCATTGGGTATCCGTAAAATGTCAGCCTGCAGCGAGTGTAACACTCATTGGCCACAGGCTTCTCTTCCCATGAATTCTGAATCTGCTTAAGGAGACCAGATTGACCAAAGCCAAACCCGTATTAGTCAGCACACGCAAAACAGCCAGCGGCCATGACATAGGCATTATCACCCTGAATGCACTGGCGGCGATGAATGCCGTGGATCTGGCTATGGTGGAGATGATTGATCAGCAGTTGCAGCAGTGGCAGCGCGACAGTCGAGTGGTCGCCGTGGTGATGAGGGGCGCCGGCGATAAAGCATTTTGCGCCGGCGGAGATATCCGCAAAATTTACGACAGTATGCAACCGGGTGAAGATCAGTATCAGTACGCGGATGATTTCTTTCGTGGCGAGTATGCAAAAAACTATCGTGTGCATCTGTTCAATAAGCCGTTAATTGCCTGGGGCAACGGCTTTGTGATGGGCGGAGGATTAGGCCTTTTTATTGGCGCTAATCACCGCGTCGGTACCGAATCCCTGAAGCTCGCCTGGCCGGAAGTCCGCATCGGGCTTTTCCCGGATGTTGCCGCAAGCTGGTATCTGTCCCGTTTGCCGTACCCAGTCGGACACTGGATGGCATTAAGCGGCAGCCACATGAATGCACCGGATTGTCGCACACTTGGCTTAACACAGTATGCATTGCAGCATACTGATTATGACCAGATGTTGCAGCGGCTGAAAAAGGCCTCCTGGGGGACAAATAAAGCCGAAAATCATCGCACTGTGCGCACCCTGCTGCACGACATGGAGCCGGCAGCGGAGGCTGTTATGCCCGCCAGTGAGCTGGCGTCCGCTCAGGATGATTTGCAGCAGTTATTTGCCAGCCGGGAACTTGCAGATATTGCCTTGCAGTTTGCCCGCTATGCGGGTGATCAGCCGTGGCTGCAACAGGGCATTGCTAATTTTCACAAGGGCTGTCCGGCGACGGCGGCTCTGATTATAGAGCAATTGCAGCGCGGCGCTTTTTTGAGTCTGAAAGAGGTTGTGCAGTGGGAGCTGGATCTGGCCTGGCAGGCTGTCCGGCATCCGGATTTTGCTGAGGGCATCCGCGCAATGGTCATCGACAAAGATTATGCGCCACAGTGGCAACACAGTTCGGTAGATCAGGTGCCGGCGGAGTGGGTAGACGCGTTAATGGCAGCGCCATGGAAACCGGCGGACCACCCGCTGAAAGATCTTTAAACCGGCAGGTCGATTGCCCGGGATGCAGACCGGGCCAGGCCCCGGTGCAGTCATGCAGGAAGTCATGCAGAGAGCACCGTGAATTACATGCCCAGCGCGTTTTGGGTGGCTTCCATCTCTTCCGACAGTGCTTCCAGTTGCGTCACTTCCTCGTCTGCCGCCAGCCCCAGACGCTGGAATGATCCCAATTCAGTACGGTTTACTTTTCCCAGCGGATGGTCGCTGCCAGCGTAGCTTTGCAACGTTGCGACCTGCACCAGATCGGTGTAATCCGCACTGTCGGCGGTGTGCTTGAGATTCAGATATTCCTTCGGCACCAGTGCCAGATCCGGCTGGAAATCCCAGCTGCGCAGGATATAGCTACCCAGCGACGGGTGCAGTTTTTCCAGCACCAGATCCAGCGAAATACTGTCATGCAGCAGATCAGCGTTGTCTTCTGCGTAAGAAAGAATGGGCAGCATACCGATCTGGTGAATAAGCCCGGCTAACAGGGCCTGATCGGGCTGCAGTCTGGTGTAATGACGGGCCAGTACCTGGCAGGTGGCAGCGACTTCCATGGCCCGTGACCAGCAGCTGCGCATGCGTTTATCAATGATGTCATGGGTGGCCTGAAACATCTGTTCCATGGCCAGACCGACACAGAGGTTACTGGTAAAGTCGATGCCGAGGCGGGATATCGCTGTGTTGAGATCGGTCACCGGCGAGCTGGTGCGGATCAGCGGGCTGTTGGTGACCTTAATGATGCGTGCGGTCATCGCAGGATCCTGAGCAATGATTTTAGTCAGCTGCGGGATCGTGGTGGCGGCGTCTTCAGCAATCTCCTGCACCTGCAGGGCAATTTCCGGCAGGGTGGGGAGAACCAGCTGATCATTTTTGATTTTGGCGACGATATCGTCTTTAACCTGTAAGGCCAGGTTGCTCATGGTTGGGCCTCTCTGCAATGCCGCAGACAGGACCATCCTTGCTGCGGTTTACTCGTTGGATTGAGCAGATTCCTCTGCGCTCATCTCTTCAGTATAGAAAAGCTCAGACAGCTGCACGGTATTTTCACCAATCTGTGCGTGGGTTGGCAGCTCGCCCTGAATAATGATCAGGCCTTTGTCCTGCTGCCATGCGGCGATTTCGCCGATATTTTTGCCGTTGCCGTCCGTAATATGGCCGGTAATCTCTGCCGTTAATGGCACATCCGAAGAGGCTTTCACCAGATGCTTTTTGGTTTTTCCCAGATATTGCAGACGGGCAACAATCTCCTGGCCGGTATAACAGCCTTTGTGAAAGCTGATGCCGCCCTGGGCGGTCATATCAACAAACTGTGGCACCCAGGCTTCGCGGCTGGCTGCAGTGACCCAGACGATGCCTTCTTCGATGTCCAGCGCAGCCCAGGCGCTGACGTCGTCTGTGGCATCCGCTGTTTCCGCGGCTGACCAGCATTCCTCGCGGCCATCTGGCCAGCTCAGGACATAGCTGCTATCAGTCTGCAGCAGTGGATGTTGTCCCTCCAGAGTCGCCTGAGAGGCCTCCGCAGGAATTTTGCCGATTACCTGCAGATCGCTTTCAATGGCCATGGTGGTTTTATAAAACACGGCGTAGCGGCTCAGATGCTGCTGCAGGGCTTCAGCCTGAGCAATTGGCAGACGCAGCAGGTAGTCACTACCGCTGCGGGCGATAATAAAGTTGGCAACCATGCGTCCTTTGGCGGTACAGCAGGCGCCGGTCTGCCAGTGCTGATCGGCCAGTTTGACTGCGTCGCAGGTCAGCTGCCCCTGCAGGAAACGTTCGCTGTCCGGACCTTTGACCGACAGGATGGCGTAGTCGCTGAGGTGGATGGTCTGGATAAATTGCGGCTGAGACATGATGGCTCCATGACGTCGGTTAAGACTTTGCTGTTGGCAGCAGTCTACTTTAAAACAGGATGCATTTGCATCGCGCAACAGACAGTCCATTGTGGTGCTCTGACCGCTTTGTGAATCTGGTATACTCGCGCCGCTGATGGATCCGGAGGCCCGGTCTGGCGCTCACACTGAGATGCTGCCGGTCAATAGTGTGTTATCCGGAGTCTGTGATTTTTGCCAAGGCCCCACCCCGACAGGAGAACAATGTGGCTGACGATATCGATTTAAAACGCGTCTGCTGGCACAGCCGCCGCGGTATGCTGGAGCTGGACGTATTGCTGGTGCCTTTCGCTGAGGAGGCTTATGCCTCACTGGCTGATGATGATAAGGCCCGCTACCGGGAGATGCTGGAACGCGAAGATCCGGATCTGTTTACCTGGTTTATGGAACATGTCACCCCGCAGGAAGCGGATATGGAACGTATTGTGAATCTGGTGCGGGAGCATGCCCGCAGCCGCTGAGTGGCAACTGCAGCCATCCCGCCAGCAACGCCGGCTGAATGCCATTACGGCCATTGCATTGTGTCTGTTTGCCTTGCTGACGGTCCCGCTGTTGCTGCCTGTTGCACTGCTGCTGAGTGTTCTGCTGTTCTGGCCCGGCACTAAGGTCACCCGGCTGGGCGTGGATGCATCCGGTTGGTGGCTTGATCAGGGGGCGGGCCGGCAGTACGTCGAGTGGCGTGCCGGGAGTATCCGGCGGCGGTATCTGGTGTTATTGAACTGGTCCTGGAGACCCTGGGAATCGGTGATCATCCGCGCAGACAGCGTACGCTGTGAGGATGATTTCCGCCGTTTGAAAGCTGCTTTGTATCAGAGCTGGCACTGAACAGCCTTTGTTCTGGCGCCATGCCGACTTACTGGTATCTGAGCAGACGTCTGTAAGTACAGGTCAGGCTGAAAAGCCGCCACAGCAAGGCTGCGGCGGCGGACAGTTTTATAAATGGTCAGATCAGGCGCTGGCGGCTGCCAGTACTTCTTTTTCTTCTTCACGCAGGGTGAGAACTTCGTAGCCGGTCTCTGTGACTGCGATGGTATGTTCCCACTGGGCTGATAATTTCTTATCGCGGGTAATAACCGTCCAGCCATCTTTCATGTGTTTCAGTTTATGGCCGCCCTGATTGATCATAGGTTCGATGGTAAACACCATACCGGCTTCCAGTTTGACGCCGGTGCCCGGAGTGCCATAGTGCAGCACCTGCGGATCTTCGTGCATTTCACGGCCAATACCGTGACCGCAATATTCACGTACGACGCTGTAGCCGGCCTCTTCGGCCACTTTCTGAATGGCATGGCCGACATCACCCAGGGTTGCACCGGGTTTTACCGAATGAATGCCGGCCCACATGGCATCGTAGGTGGTATTCACCAGTCGTTTTGCCACTGGTGTTACTTTGCCAACGCAGTACATTTTGCTGGAATCAGCGATAAAACCGTTCTTTTCCAGCGTGATGTCGCAGTTGATGATGTCGCCGTTGCGCAGAATCTGGCTGACCTTCGGCATGCCATGGCACACCACGTGATTTACTGAGGTGTTCAGTACGTAAGGAAAATCGTACTGGCCTTTGCTTGCCGGACGCGATTGCAGGTCGTTGACGATGTATTCTTCCACGCGTTCGTTGATCTGCATGGTATTGATGCCGGGTTGAATAAAGTCATCCAGCATGGCGAATACTTTGGCCAGCAGACGTCCGGATTCACGCATCAGTTCGAGATCTGCGGCGGATTTGATATTGATGTTCATACGGCCTCTGCCTGTTGAATGTGAGCGCGCAGCTGTGACAGCGGCAGGTCCGCAGATGCCAGCAGTTTACGCGTGAGCTGGGAGTAGGTCAGTTCCGGATAGAATTCGGCCAGCATGCCGATCTTGATCCAGAATTCGGCCTGACCGTTGATGGAACGGCCAAGTACGGCACTGGCGTCACGGATTTCTTCGTGCAGCTCTTCGGAAATTTTGACGATGCCCATGGCAACCTCCGCATATCATTAATATGCGGAGTATATATGAAACGTATATGCAATATATCGTTCAGATGGAACTCAGAGTTCACCCAGTTCCTTCAGGTGGGTTGGCGTCAGGACAGTATCGAAGGCACGCGGCAGGGCTTTGGGGTAATCGCGGCTGAAATGCAGTCCACGGCTTTCCTTGCGCAGCAGGGCTGAACGGATAATGACATCGGCCACATCCACCAGATTGCGCAGCTCGAGCAGGTCGTGACTGACACGGTAGTTGCTGTAGAACTCCTGAATCTCCTGACGCAGCAGATTGACGCGGTGGCGGGCGCGCAACAGGCGTTTGGTTGTGCGCACAATGCCGACGTAGTCCCACATAAAGCGACGCAGCTCATCCCAGTTGTGCGCGATCACCACATCTTCATCGGAGTCGTCGACCTGGCTGGCATCCCAGCAGGGGGCTTCCGGAATCGGCTCACTGGTATCCAGCGTTGCAACAATGTGTTCCGCAGCCGAGCGGCCAAATACCAGGCATTCCAGCAGCGAATTACTCGCCAGACGGTTGGCACCATGCAGACCGGTACAGGCGGTTTCGCCCACCGCATAGAGGTTTTCTATGTCAGTGCGGCCATGGGTGTCAGTGATGACGCCACCACAGGTGTAGTGGGCCGCCGGTACCACAGGGATCGGCTCTTTGGTGATGTCGATACCCAGTTCCAGACAGCGTTCATAGATGGTCGGGAAGTGTTCTTTGATAAAATCTGCCGGTTTGTGGCTGATATCGAGAAACAGGCAATCGGCACCGAGGCGCTTCATTTCATGGTCGATGGCACGGGCGACAATGTCGCGCGGTGCCAGCTCGCCACGTTCATCGAAGTTCTGCATAAAGCGTGTGCCATCGGGTAACAGCAGACGTCCGCCTTCGCCGCGTACCGCTTCTGAAATCAGGAAGGAGCCGGCCTGCGGGTGGTACAGACAGGTTGGGTGGAACTGATTGAATTCCATGTTGGCAACCCGGCATCCGGCACGCCAGGCCATGGCAATACCGTCGCCGGAAGCGCCATCCGGATTGCTGGTATACAGGTACACTTTACTGGCGCCACCGGTAGCCAGAACCACGGCGCGGGCGGTAATGACATCGACTTCTCCGGTATCATTATTGAGGAAGTAACCGCCGATACAGCCGTGACCGTCGAGGCCGAGTTTTTCCCGGGTGATCAGGTCAATGGCGATAAAATTCTGCATCATGTGCAGATTGGATTTCTCCTGCGCACGTTGCAGCAGTGTTTCCGAAATGGCATGGCCAGTAGCATCGGCGGCGTGGATAATGCGCCGCGCGCTGTGACCGCCCTCACGGGTGAGGTGGAAATGATCCGGTCCGTCCTGAGTGAAGGGGACGCCGATATCGATCAGCCACTGGATCGCAGCGCTGGAATGTTCGACGGTAAAGCGCACGCCAGGCTCATGACAGAGTCCGGCACCGGCAATCAGGGTGTCATTAACGTGCGCATCAACACTGTCGTTCTGGTCGAGGACAGCGGCAACGCCACCCTGAGCCCAGCGGGTAGAACCGGAATCGAGCGATTCTTTGCTGATGACAGCGGCCTGCAAATGGTCTGGCAGGGAAAGTCCCAGTGTCAGTCCGGCAGCACCACTGCCGATGATCAGTACATCATAGGTATGGGATTGACTCATTTTCAGGAAAGCCTTATTTCAGATAGGGCGGCACGACCGGCCCCGGCCGGGGCATATCGGCCAAACAGAGCCTCATGATACACTGATGGGGAACTAATCGTAAAAATTACGCTCTACTGCTTCGAATGAGGTCTACAAAACCACAGGAGGCAGTACGGATGAGTACGGCAACGGCGCTAGCGCAGAAGACCACAGCGGAACAGGGCATGACTGACCAACAACATACCGACCGGCAACTGGTAGCCAGGGTGCAGAAAGGCGATTCCCGAGCCTTTGACCTCCTGGTAATCAAATACCAGCACCGTATCCTTGCGCTGGTAGGACGTTATATCTCCGATTTTGCGGAAGCTCAGGATGTGACTCAGGAAGCTTTTATTAAAGCCTACCGGGCGCTGCCTTCCTTCCGTGGTGACAGCCAGTTTTATACCTGGATGTACCGTATTGCAGTTAATACTGCCAAAAATTACCTGGTCAGCCGCGGTCGCAAAACGCCGACCCGTGATATTGATCTGGATGATGCTGAGTTCTTCGCGGACGAAGCTAAAATGAAAGATATAGAAACACCGGACAGTCTGATTCAGCGCGATGAGCTGCGTCAGGTGGTGTTTGATGCCATTGATGCTCTGCCTGAGGAACTGCGTATGGCAGTTACTCTGCGTGAACTGGATGGTCTCAGCTACGAAGAAATCGCGGAAGTGATGGATTGCCCGATCGGCACCGTACGTTCCCGAATCTTCCGTGCCCGGGAAGCTATTGATAAGAAAATGCAGCCGTTACTCTCTGAGTCCGGCAGCGCGATCGCCTGAGGAGTAATCATGAACGAGCGTATTAACGAATCTCTCTCTGCCCTGGTTGATGGTGAAACCGATGAACTTGAGGTGCGCCGCCTGCTGAATCAGCTGGAGAGTGACGACGGGATGCGTCAGACCTGGCACAGATATCAGATGATTGGCGCTTTGATGCGCGATGAACCTGCGGTCAATGTTGATCTGTCACGTGGCATTGCTCAGGCCATTGCCGGTGAGCCAATGGATGAGGTAAGTCGTCCTGCGGAACAGGCTTCGTCTGCCGATGAACCTCAGGTCGTGGAGAAACATTCGCGCTTCCGCTGGCTGGCGTCAGGCGCCGTTGCGGCAACCGTAACTCTGGCTGTGTTAGTCGGTGTGCGTATGACGGGCAATGCACCCGGAGAAATGCAGATGGCAGAGCAGTCGCAGACTGTGAATGTCCCTGCTGCCGTTGTTGCTCAGGCCGACAAGACGGAACAGCCGGTCATTCTGGCAGATGCCAGCGAGCTGAGCCCGGAAGAACTGGAAGCCGCGCAACGTAAGCTGCAGGAATATGTGATGCAGCATACTGAACAGGCCGCGATGAGCAACGCTGGTGGTGTGATGCCTTACGCCCGCGTCGTGAACTTTGAAAGCGAAGAGGAGAGTCGCTGATAATGAAGCGCTGGTTGCTTCTGCCTTTGTTGGCCAGTGTCGTTACACTGGCCAATGCTGAAGGAAGCGCACGTGGCTGGCTCGATCAGATGCAACGTGCATTCAAAACTGAAAACTACCAGGGCGTGTTGATTTACGGTAACCAGCAGCACTGGGAAACCATTTCCGTAAAGCACGGTACCGTGGATGGCAAAGAGTATGAAATGCTGCGCCATCTCACTGGTGTGCCGCGCGAGATTATCCGCAGTGGTGATGAAACCATTTGCATTCACCCGGGCGATCACAGCGTCCGTCTTGCCAGCAGTCTGCCTTCTCCGCTGCAGGGGATCGATTCAAACGCAGACATTTCTGAATCCTATAATTTCCGTTTTGCCGATTCTCAGCGCATAGCCGGGCGCTATGCAAAACAGCTGTTTATTTCTCCGAAAGACGAAAACCGTTACGGCTATCGTTTATGGCTTGATCAGGAAAGTGGCCTGCTGCTGCGTTCTGATATGCTGGGGCAGGCAGGACAGGTTCTTGAGCGATTCCAGTTCGCGACGGTCGAAATCGGTATTCCACTGAGCGCTGCTGATTTTGTACCGGATGGTGATGGCCATCCTCTGGATGAACATCCTGCCTTTAAAATATCCGACCATTCACTTGATACTCCCGCCTGGTTACCGCAGTGGGTACCGGCCGGTTTCGTGCTGATGAAAGCCGGGGAGCTGATTCCGCCAGTGCCGGAGGGTGCTGACGAAACGCTGCGCCAGCCGCCCATGCGCCTTATGTATACCGACGGCCTCGCGGCATTTACTCTGTTCGTTGATCTTGCCGGCGCGGAAAAAATGCCGGAAATGGTCAGCCAGTGGGGCGCTACCTCAGCGGCTGTGCGTTATCGTAAACAAGGTGAAGAACGCTACCGCATCACAGCGGTTGGTGAATTACCTTCTGCAACTATTTCCCGTATTGCAGCGTCTGTTCAGCCTGCTGTTACGTCCGGGGAGCAGAGTGATTCCGGACACTGAAAAGGCAGAACTTTATGACACAGGAAATTGTCGTAGTAACAGAACTTGGGGACGGTGGTGTCTGGGTTGAGGGTGTGCAGAAAAGCGCCTGTAACAGCTGTAATGCGCGTTCAGGTTGCGGTCAGCACAGTCTCAGTAAACTCGGTCGTCCGATGCGCCTCTGGGTCGAAAGCGATAAGAATCTGAGCGTCGGTCAGGAAGTCATTCTGAGTATCCCGTCCGGCGGTCTGGCTGTCAGCGCCCTGATTCTGTATGGACTGCCTTTGCTTACTCTGATTACCGGTGCGTCGGTCGGACAATTGTTCGGCGATGCGCCAGCGGCTGTCGGGGGGCTGGCTGGTTTAGCAGTGGGCTTTATTCTGGCCAGAAACATATCCCGGCGTTACCAGGACCGCTGGCAACCTAAACTGGTGCCGGGGTGTGAGCAGATTTCGGTTATTTCAGCAGACTGAAGTATATAAGGTAACAAAATGAGCAAGATATACCGTGGTTTAGCCTTTATGGTGCTGGTGGTATTCAGTGTGGTTTCCCGCGCCGAACTGCCGGATTTTCGTGACCTGGTGAAAGAAACGTCTCCAGCCGTGGTTAATATCAGTACTGTGCAGCATATCGAAGCGGCCGGTTTTCAACAGCGTTATGGTTTACCCCAGGATGTGCCGGAAATTTTCCGCCATTTCTTCGGTGGTCCGGGTGGACAGCAGGGAGCTCCGGGAGAAGAAGAGCGCGCTTCTCTTGGTTCCGGTTTTATTATCTCTGATGACGGTTACATCTTAACCAATAATCATGTTGTAAAAGATGCTGACGAAATTGTGGTTCGTCTCAATGACCGTCGTGAACTGGATGCCAAGCTGATCGGTGCGGATGAAAGTTCTGATCTGGCGTTACTGAAAGTAGAAGCGAAAGATTTGCCAACGGTTGAACTGGGTAATTCTGACAAGCTTGATGTGGGTGAGTGGGTGGTTGCCATCGGTTCACCATTTGGCTTTGATTATTCAGTTACCGCCGGCATTGTGAGTGCGAAAGGCCGCAGCCTGCCAAACGAAAACTACGTACCTTTCATCCAGACTGACGTCGCCATCAACCCAGGTAACTCCGGTGGCCCACTGTTCAACCTGGATGGCGAAGTGGTTGGTATTAACTCACAGATTTACACCCGTTCCGGTGGTTTTATGGGTGTGTCCTTTGCAATCCCGATCAATGTTGCGCTGGACGTCGCTGATCAGCTGAAAGAGAAAGGTAAGGTCAGCCGTGGCTGGTTAGGCGTGGTGATTCAGGAAGTGAGCAAAGATCTGGCGGAATCCTTTGGTCTGGATAAAGCAGCCGGTGCTCTGGTTGCACAGGTAGTACCGGACAGCCCTGCCGAAGCAGCGGGTCTGGAAAGTGGCGATATCATCACCCGTTTCGATGGCAAGGATATTTATCTGTCATCTGATCTGCCTCATCAGGTTGGCCGTATCAAACCGGGCGAGAAGGCGAAAATTGATATCGTACGTAACGGTAAACGTAAAACATTGAATGTTGAGATTGGCGTATTGCCGGACTCAGACGGCGCTGAACTGGCGATGAACAGTGGTGATCCACAGGAACATGCCAGTAAACGTCTCGGTGTTGTGGTTGCTGAGCTGAGTGGCCGTCAACGCAAAGCCGTGGGTGATGGTGTGATCGTCAAAGAAGTGAAACGCGGCCCGGCGGCGTTCTCAGGCCTGGTTAATGGTGACATTATTACCAATATCGCCGGGGATGCCGTTACATCTGTGGATGAGTTTGAACGTATTGCTAAGGATCTGCCGGCTAACCGCAGTGTGCCAATGCGCATTGTCCGTCGCGGTTCTGCTATGTTTATTCCGCTGCGTATCAACGAGTAGCGAGGGCGTCAGAAGGATTGTGGTGGCGCCGGCACATGGTGTCTGTCACCTGTCCGTAGAACTGCACCGCAAGACAGTCAGTAAAGCCCGGCTACGCCGCAATGCTGTTCACTTAAGA
>NZ_DJIO01000134.1:0-4181 GCF_002433655.1 Thalassolituus sp. UBA6592
CGTGGCCGTGAAATGGCCCACCAGAATCTGGGTATGGAAGTGATGAACCGTGTTGAGAAAGATCTTGAGGATCTGGGCTCGGTTGAACAGCGTCCGAAGCTTGAAGGACGCCAGATGATTATGGTTATTGCCCCGAGCAAAAAGAAGTAGTCTGGTTTTCAAACGGACATTGAACCCTGGCCGGTCCTGAAAAGTATCAGCCGGGGTTTCTACGTTCTGCCAGACGCTGCAGAAGCATTGGCTTCTGTTACTACGGCAGGTGTTGTACAGGGTCTTAGTTTCTGTACGCGCCAATCACTTTTGGAGTACTAAAATGCCTAAAATCAAAACTAAGAGCGGCGCTGCGAAGCGCTTCAAAAAGACTGCGAACGGTTTCAAATTCCGTAACGCTTACCGTAGTCACATCCTGACTAAGAAGAGCACCAAACGTAAACGCCACCTGCGTGGTATGTCCCAGCTGTCTGCTTCAGACAAAAAGCTGGTTATTCGTATGTTGCCTAACCTTTAATCGCTCAGGAGATAAACTATGGCTCGTGTAAAACGTGGTGTGATCGCTCGTCGTCGTCACAAAAAAATTCTGAAGCAGGCTAAAGGTTACTATGGCGCACGTAGTCGTGTGTTCCGTGTAGCTAAGCAGGCTGTGATCAAAGCTGGTCAGTATGCTTACCGCGACCGTCGTCAGCGTAAGCGTCAGTTCCGTCAGCTGTGGATTGCACGTATTAATGCTGGTGCGCGTCAGAATGGTCTGTCTTACAGCAAATTCATCAATGGCCTGAAAAAAGCCATGGTTGAAATCGACCGTAAGGTACTGGCTGACCTGGCCGTGAATGAAAAAGCAGCGTTTGCGGCTCTGGTTGAAAAAGCCAAGTCCAGCCTGTAATTTCACCGCATTGCCGGAAATGGATCTGACACTCCGGTGACAGATCCGCGAAATAGGGGATGAGCTTAGGTAATGCTGGGCGATTCCCCTATTTTTTTGACCAAATTTCAGAGGGCTGCAACGGGCGGCTCTCAGCAGTTAACGATGGATACCAACGATGGAAAACCTTGAGGCCCTGACTCAGCAAGCCCTGGCCGCAGTTAATGAAGCGCAGGATGTTGCGGCGCTGGATCAGGTACGGGTTCAGTTTCTGGGTAAAAAAGGGGAAATCACTTCCCTGATGAAAAACCTCGGCTCTGTGGCGCCGGAAGATCGTCCGAAAATCGGCGCGGTAATCAACGAAGCCAAAGACCAGGTACAGAATGCAATCAATGACCGTAAGCTGGCGCTGGAAAGTGCTGCGCTGAATGCCAAACTGGCGGCGGAAACTATTGATGTGACCCTGCCCGGGCGTGGCGTACAGGAAGGCAGTCTGCACCCTGTAACACGCACCATTGAGCGTATCGAATCCTTTTTTGCCGGTGCTGGCTTCCAGTTGATGGAAGGCCCGGAAATCGAAGACGAATTCCACAACTTCGAAGCGCTGAACATTCCATCGCACCATCCGGCCCGTGCTATGCACGATACTTTCTATTTTGATGCCGGACGTCTGCTGCGTACTCACACCTCACCGGTGCAGGTGCGTACCATGGAAAACCAACAGCCACCGCTGCGCATTATCTGCCCGGGGCGTGTTTACCGCTGCGATTACGATCAGACGCATTCGCCGATGTTCCATCAGATGGAAGGCCTGCTGGTCGATAAAGGCGTCAGCTTCGCTGACCTGAAAGGTATTCTGAAAGAATTTATGTCAGCTTTCTTCGAGAAAGATATCGAAGTCCGTCTGCGTCCGTCTTACTTCCCGTTCACTGAGCCATCCGCTGAGATCGACATTGAATGGGTTATCGAAACACCGGAAGGTACCAAAACGCGCTGGCTGGAAATCGGCGGCTGCGGCATGGTTCATCCGGAAGTATTCCGCCATGTGGGCATTGATCCGGAAGAATACACAGGCTTCGCTTTTGGTATGGGTATGGAGCGTATGGCCATGCTGCGGTACGGCGTTAACGACCTGCGTTTATTCTTCGAAAATGATCTGCGCTTCCTGCAGCAGTTCCGTTAATTGTTCACAACAGGATTAAGCAAAACATGAAATTCAGCGAACAGTGGTTACGCGAATGGGTGCAACCCAAGACTAAATCCGGTGAACAGGTGAGCACCGAACAACTGGCCCATCAGGTAACCATGGCCGGTTTAGAAGTTGATGGTATTGAAGCCGTTGCTGGTGAATTCAGCGGCGTGGTTGTTGGTGAAGTGGTGAAGCGCGAGCAGCACCCGGATGCCGATAAACTCAGCCTGTGTCAGGTATCGGATGGTACTGAGACCTTCCAGATCGTCTGTGGCGCACCCAACGTGCGTGAAGGTCTGAAGATTCCGTTTGCCAAAATTGGCGCCGTTCTGCCAGGCGATTTTAAAATCAAGAAAGCCAAACTGCGTGGCGTCGAATCCTTCGGCATGCTGTGTGCGGAGAAAGAACTCGGTATTTCTGATGCCAACGATGGTCTGATGGAATTGCCTGCCGACGCTCCAGTAGGTGAAGACTTCCGCAAATACATGAACCTCGATGATGCCATCATCGAAGTGGATCTGACGCCAAACCGTGCAGACTGCCTGAGCATGGCGGGTCTGGCGCGCGAAGTGGGCGTACTGAATAAAGCCGATCTGACCGAACTGAAGATCGACGCCGTAGCACCGGCCATCGACGATAAAGCCAGCATTGAAGTGCTGGCTCCTGAACAGTGCCCGCGCTACATGGGTCGTATCGTTAAAGGCGTAAACGTAACAGCGGCGACGCCGCTGTGGATGGTGGAAAAACTGCGTCGTGGTGGTATCCGCTCAATCGACCCGGTGGTCGACATCACTAACTTCGTGCTGCTCGAACTGGGTCAGCCGATGCACGCATTTGACCTGGCACAGATCGAAGGTGGCATCCGCGTACGCATGGCAGAAGAGGGCGAGAAGCTCACTCTGCTGGATGGTCAGGAAGTTGCTCTGAACAGCGATACCGTTGTGATCGCCGACCACGCCAAGCCGCTGGCCATGGGTGGCATAATGGGTGGTGAACACTCAGGTGTGTCTGAAAATACTCAGGATCTGCTGTTGGAAGCGGCTTTCTTCAGCCCACTGGCGATTGCCGGTCGTGCCCGTAACTACGGTCTGCACACAGATTCTTCCCACCGTTTTGAGCGTGGTGTGGACTACAACCTGGCAGCCAAAGCCATGGAACGTGCCACCGCGCTGATTCTGGATATCTGCGGCGGCCAGCCTGGCCCTGTGGTGGAAGTATCTGCAGAAGAAAACCTGCCAAAGCAGGCTCAGATTCATCTGCGTCGTGCCCGTGCAGAGCTGATTCTTGGCATTAAGCTGGAAGACAGCGAAATTGAAGACATTCTGACCCGTCTGGGTATGCAGGTAACTGCGACCGAAGACGGCTGGGATGTGATTGCGCCAAGCTACCGTTTTGATATGGCCATTGAGCCGGATCTGATTGAAGAGCTGGCCCGTATTCACGGCTATGAAAACCTGCCGGTACGCATTCCTACCGCCGCATCGCCGCTGGCGCGTCTGCCGGAAAATCGTCTGCCAATGGGCGATCTGCGTCGCCAGATGGTGGCTCGTGGTTATCAGGAAGCCATTACTTACAGCTTTGTTGATCCACAGATTCAGAAAGCCATGGATCCGGCCAATGCACCGATTGCACTGCTGAACCCGATCTCCACTGAGATGTCCGTGATGCGTACTGATCTGCTGGCTGGTCTGGTGCAGGCGGTGAGCTACAACCTCAAGCGTCAGCAGCCGCGTGTGCGTCTGTTTGAAACCGGTCTGCGCTTTATTCCGGACGGCGACAAACTGGCTCAGATTCCGACGCTGGCCTTTGCCGCGACCGGCAGCCGTCAGGCTCAGGGTTGGGCAGAACCTGCTGCTGATGTCGACTTCTTCGATGTGAAAGGTGATGTGGAAGCGCTGCTGGCGCGTACCGGCACCCTGAAGCAGTATCGCTTCGTTGCTGGTCAGCATCCGGCACTGCACCCTGGACAGACTGCGATCATCGAGAAAGCTGACGAAAACGGTCAATGGGCAACGGTTGGTGTGATTGGTGCGCTGCACCCAAGTCTGTACAAGACCGTGGGTACCAAGCAGAGCATCATTCTGGTTCAGCTGGATCTGGAAGCCGTGCGTGAAACCGCGATTCCTGATTTCA
>NZ_DJIO01000134.1:4560-34295 GCF_002433655.1 Thalassolituus sp. UBA6592
CACCGGTTGATCAGGTGCTGGAAGCAATCCGTGCAAAAGCAGGGGATTACCTCACAAAGCTCAACCTGTTTGATGTGTATGTCGGCAAAGGTATTGATCCAGATAGAAAAAGTCTGGCTTTGGGCTTGACCTGGCAGCATCCTTCCCGCACATTAACTGATGAAGAAGTAAACGATTCGGTTTCGAATGTGCTGGCTCATCTTGAAGAGAGCCTGGGAGCAACGCTGAGAGGTTAAGCATGACCGCTTTGACCAAAGCTGAACTGGCTGAAAAACTGTTTGAAGACCTCGGTCTTAACAAACGCGAGGCAAAAGACATGGTGGATCTCTTCTTTGATGAGATCCGCGAAAGTCTGAGCCGTAATGAGCAGGTGAAGTTGTCGGGATTCGGCAACTTCGATCTGCGTGACAAACGTCAACGTCCGGGACGGAACCCGAAAACCGGGGAAGAAATCCCGATTTCGGCGCGTCGTGTTGTTACGTTCAAACCAGGGCAGAAACTCAAAGTGCGCGTAGAAGCTTATGCTGGAACCCAGCCACAATAACGAACTCCCTCCGATTCCCGCAAAGCGCTACTTCACCATTGGTGAAGTCAGCGAGCTTTGCGACGTCAAACCGCACGTCCTGCGTTACTGGGAACAGGAATTCCCGCAACTCAGCCCGGTAAAGCGCCGTGGCAACCGCCGTTATTATCAACGTCAGGATGTGATTCTGGTGCGCGAAATCCGCGCCTTGCTGTATCACGAAGGCTACACCATTGGCGGTGCCCGTCAGCGCCTCTCGGAAGAAGGTGATTCCAACGCGGTCGCGATGGATAAAGCCCTGATCAAAAGCATGATCAATGAGCTGAAAGAGCTTGAGGAAATGCTGAAGCCGGGCGCTCCGCTGTAAGTTTAAAAAACTTTAACTTTTCAGTAGCTTAGGTATACTTTGTGGCTCTCAGATGTACGTCTGAACCTTGAGTCGGGATGTAGCGCAGCCTGGTAGCGCACCTGTATGGGGTGCAGGTGGTCGGAGGTTCAAATCCTCTCATCCCGACCAATTCCTTTTTTATTATCGCCTGTCTTTGCAAGTGGCGGAGAACTGGCCGTCCGCGATCCAATCCTCTCATCCCGACCAACTTAATTTCCCTATTTGGCCTGTATTGTTTGGTGTCGAAGACCAACCGGCCGTGATCAAACCCTTCCCGACCAACTTATTTCTCCTGATCTTTCCTTTCTGTTCTGACCTGTGTTGTCTGGTGTTGAAGGCCAGCAGGACACAGCTCATTGACTCATTAGTCAATGTCATACAGTATATTTCCCATGTGCAGGAAAACCGTGCACGCTTTGCTTTTTGTATCGCACGCTTTGTTATTGCTGCTCCATGTAATCCCATGATTTTGAAAAGATTATTTTTTGTACGCCGGAGTTAGTGTGCCGGTGATCGGTGTGTTTATGTGCATGCGCGTTTTTGCCGACAAGGTTTGTATAAGAAGTATGGATTTTCTTACTGGAATCAATGGGTTGTTGGTGAGGATGAGAGGAGTGGGGCGGTGGCAAAGTGAGCGTGCGTATGAATAAAACTGTTAGTGAGATATTGGAGTTTGATATGCAATGGGATTTGCTCGTGATTTATACAATTGTTTCAGTAGCAGTATCATTAATAACATCGTTTATAGTTCAATATGTCTCATGGAAGGGAAGGAATTTAGCTACAAAAGAAGATATTTCTGGGATCACCGAAAGGATTGAGGACGTAAAACTAAATTATTCCGAAAAATTAGAAGACTACAAGAATAGATTGTGGGAATTACAATACGAAAAGGGTCGCTTATATGAAGAGTTTAAAATTAAGCATGAGATTCTTGAAAAGGTAATTGTAAAGCTAAATAAATTTGGTAGTGATGCTATTCACCATAGAATATACGCGCACCATAGAAATATTTACTTAGCACTATATAAACTTAATAACTCGGAATCTAATAGTAAGCAATATAGAGAGTTTCAAATTAAAGCGGAGAAGTCATACCTTGATTTTGGAGTTCAAAGTTACGAATTGACAGCGTTGGCTAGCACTATAAAGGTTTATATAGATGATACGCTTGGTGGAAACTTACTCATCCTCCAGGGAAAGATCAAAGACTCCATTACTCCAAGGAAGAGTGAGGATGATTATATCCAGTTTGTTCGTTCTGAATTAGAGACTAAATCGAGAGACTCGGTACTATCTACGACTGAAGATGCATTTTTTCAAGATAGTATAGATCCGGATGAGATTGCACATTACCTTTATCAACTTCAAGAAGGTATAAAAGATGATTACCGGAAAACCACTAACAAATAAAGGCATGGGACTCGCTAACGCTAGCCCATGCTTTAAGCGTTATAACGCAATGGAACTTCACATATGAGAATTAACAAAGCTACTTTAATCGGCGCAACAATGCTGGCAATAGCAATTCCAGTAATGGCTGATATGTTTACACCAAGTCATTCTTGCTCTAAGCCTTATAAGCCATACCAGTTCAATTCTCAATGGGAATTAGATAATTTCAATGATGAGGTCCAAAGGTTCAAGCGATGCATATCAGATTTCGTTGATGAACAAAACGAGGCAGCTCAAAGACATCAGCAAGCAGCAAGTGATGCCATTGATGAATGGAATAATTTTGTTAACTATGAACTCAATTAAAAGCGTTATAACAAAGCGCTCAAGCAAGGACGCGCTAACGCGCGCCGCTTAGCTTGGCGTTGTACAGATATAGGGACATCCGATGGCTACTAAGAAATCTCATAATGATCTCTATTGGGATGCGAAAAAGAAGTCGAAAATTAAAGATGAGTATAAAAGCTATTTAGAACGGATCGGCGAGTCGTCAAACCCTGATAATGCTCAAGCATTCGCCATAATGAAGATTGACGGCGGTTTTGACTACTTGGAAATGAATGAGCGTGATCTGATCTTACTTTTGGCGGGAAAACTGCCATATATGTATGATTGAATCCTGTACAACAAGCAAAGGCAGGCTGGGACGGCTTCGCCGCCCCTGCTTTGAACGTTATGTGGTCAAATTGGAGTTAGAGTTAAAATCATGGATTGGTTTCAAGAATATAAAATGTTAGTTTTTTCAGAGAGCACATCTTTAGAAAATATAGATAGGGCTATTTCTTTGAAGTATGAGCATATTCCAAACATGCTTTATAAATACCGCTCTATTAACGAATATTCTCTGAAAAACTTGGAGGATGACTCAATTTGGCTTTCTGACCCAAAAAATTTCAATGATCCCTACGATTGCTCATTTCATCATGAGGTAGAAATAGATCCTGACAGTGCAGATTCAGTTTTATCGATAGCCTTTAAACATAGCTTGGTAGATGGGTTAACTGAGGAACAAATTCAAGCAGTTAGGGAAAGTGAAAACCCTATGGTTAAGCTACTTGAACTCAGTTATCCTGATAAACCTGACTTTGGTCGTTCATGCGGTGAGGCTCTAAGCCATGTAATGAAAGAACGTGCCACTGCTTTGAGTCGAGAAACATCCGAGGGTTTTAAGCAGATGTTTAAAATCTGCTGTTTCTCAGAAAACCCAAAATCCATACTAATGTGGTCGCACTATGCGAACTATCATACAGGGTTCTGCATTGGATATGACTTTCATGAGTTAGGAAATGAGGACGTAAGGACTAGATCAATTTATCCTGTTGTTTATTCTGATGAAATGTTTAATGCTACAGGTGTTTTTGGCTCACCTAAAAATGTAAATAACATACTCTACCTTAATCAAGTTGCACTTATGAAAAGTACCGAATGGTCTTATGAAAAAGAGTGGAGGCTTGTGTTTGGGAATATGCTTATACAACAAGAAATGCCTTATCGTATGCCAAAGCCAAAGTGTGTAATCTTAGGCGCCAAAATATCTTCAAACAACGAAGATTCTATCCGAAAAATATGCAACAGAAAGAACATTGAAGTTCTTAAGTTATATATGAGGCATAATCAGTTTGTTCTTGATATTCATCAATAACCACATAGCAAGTGGTTCCAGGTGACGCCTGCGGCGCACCTGAACCAAGCGTTATGACTTGATCAGGAATTAAGATGGAAACTTATCACGACTGCAAGCACTGCAAAGGTGAAGGAACATGCTCTACAGGAATAGACGGCGCATCTTGCGCCATTTGTGCGAGACGAAATTTTCTACTCAAGCACAAACCTGCACATGGCCTTGTATGCTCAGTGTGTAAAGGCCATTGTATGATTGAGCCAATGTCATCCCGTATTAAAAATCGCACTGGCCCTCTGTTGGCGCTCTATATTATGGTTACGGCTATAGCAATAGTATTTGTCGGGCAAAAAGAGCACTTTAGTGAAGTATTAGCATTCGTTGGTACATTAACTGGAGCAATTACCGGGTTCTATTTCAGCGGTAAGAAAAAGTCATGAACTACTACACTTTATTCCTGTTGCTGGTAATTACCTTTTTCGTATTTTACGCTCCACATGAAGGATTTTTCTTACCATTTCTTATCCTGGCTCAGAGTTGTATGTTCATCGTAACAGCGCCAGTATATTGCTGGCTTTCAGTGCGCAGGAAAAATGCAAAAGAATACAAAAATCAGACCAGTCAGCAGGACGCATCGTAACCTCGCTGGCGGCGCCATAACCCCGACCACCTCGCTAAGTAAACAACAAACTCCAGGTATAAACATGATCGTAGAAATCGACGGCCACAGCTTTGAAGCGGTATTTGAAGAAGATAAATCCCCTGATACCTGTAATGCCTTCCGTAAAGCAATGCCTTTCCATGGCGAGGTTGTGCATGTCCGCTGGAGCGGTGAAGGGATTTGGATACCGCTCGGCGACCGGGATTTTGAAGTCGGGTACGAAGACGCAACTTCATACCCGGCACCGGGGCAGATTCTGCTTTACCCCAGGGGTAAGAGCGAGACGGAAATCCTGATCGCTTATGGTTGTGTTCAGTTTGCATCGAAAGCCGGTGTATTAGCCGGCAATCACTTTGCAACCATTACGTCTGATCTTGATAAATTACGGGAAATTGGTGTTTCCACTCTGTGGGAAGGTAAGAAAAGTATCGTCTTCCGTGATGTCTGAAAGCGCTCAGACACTCACAGAAAGTACGTCGGGTACGTCACTTTCCCAATGGTAATGTCCTGCTGATCTTTCGCCTGCTGCAGTTCTGCTGGCAGGTTCTGATAGGCTTTTTCAGTCAATAATATTTCCCAGGCGCTGGCGGTATCTTCGCCCAGTTTGCTGGCCTCATTCACCGGGTCACCAAAAATTTCCTGATTATTAAAATTGAGCAACTCACCGTAGGCGATACCGATGGCCAGCTTGATATCGTGGCAGTCGGTTAACTCATCATTCAGTGCTTGCAGGCGGGTGAAGATGTCGCGCACGGCCAGCAGGGCAGAGGCGGTATCCGGGAAGAGAACAAAGGCATCGTCGGCGACGTACTTGATCAGGAGGCCATCATAGTGGCGGATGCAGTCTTCAACGATCTGCTGCATGTGCATAATCAGCGACAGGTAATAAACAATGCCGTGTTGTTTGGTGATGGCGGAGAAGCCGCTCATATCGGTGATCAGCACTGCGCCTGTGGTGCCGAAAGCCTGCCAGATCTGTTGTTCTTTATCTTTCTGCAGATCTTCAGAATGGCGGGTGTAGCCTTCTATCAGCTGGTGCAGTGTGCTGTGGTCCTCAACTCTCATTATGTCTTCCCTGGTGTTAAACGGCTTGCGGTGCTGGTCCGGTAGCGGAAGTTTACCTGATTTGTGTCGCAATCACCTGTCAAAGTGGATGCTTTCCGGCACTTTCTGACGCTGACAGCGGGCCATTTTCCGGCTCCACAACAGCGGGTTTTTGATAACGTTTTCAATGAGTAAGCTTTTTTGTCTGACGATTTTTTGGAAAGAAATTGCACCAACGTTTTGTATTTTAGTGATAGTTATATCTATAGTTTGAATGCGTTGAAAGACTATCGCTCAGTCATTGTTAATTTTTGTAATCCGTAGTCCTAACTTTAACGAAAAATCCGTATCATTAAAGCCTGATTTAATTACTCGGGTATCTTTTCATGGACGGCACTTACGATTTATCAATGGTTGGGGTCTCCTACGTGGTGGCCATTCTCGCTTCCTATTGTGCTCTCTACTTCGCCACGCAGCTGTCAGCGATTTCAGGTAACAAACGTTATCTGTGGCTGTCGCTGGGGGCTATGTCTATGGGCCTGGGTATCTGGAGCATGCACTTCATTGGTATGGGCGCGTACAAAATGCACATGCCGATGAGCTATGACCTGACCATGACTCTGGTGTCATGCATCGCTGCGGTGTTGTCTTCAGGGCTGGCGCTGTACCTTATCAGCCGTATGGATCTGGGTTGGGTGATGCTGGCGCCGGGCAGTATCGTGATGGGCGTGGGTATCGCCATCATGCATTATCTTGGAATGGCGGCGATGAAGATGACGCCGGAAGTCAGCTACGAACCAGTCTGGTTCTCAATTTCTATTGTGATTGCCATTGTTGCCTCGGCCGCGGCGATGGCGATCTGTCGTTACACTCAGACTCTGGTGGGAACTAAGGCTGCAGTTTTTCAGGGAATTGCTGCTCTGGTCATGGGTGCCGCAATCTGTGGCATGCACTACTCGGGTATGGCGGCCGTTATATTTCCGCCGGGTTCCATGCCAGACCCTGCGAATCAACTCGGCGAGAATGAACTGGGTGTGCCTGTGGTACTGGCTGCCGTGGTGTTTGTACTGGTGGCACTTATTACGGTTTACACCGATATCCGTGCTCGTATCGCTCAGCAGGAGAATGAACGCCTGGAGAAAAAACGGGCAGAAGAGTGGGCAGAAGACAAAGCGTTTTCCGATGGTGTTTCCGGCCTGCCCAACCGTGCGGGTCTTGAACAGTATCTGGCGCAGACTATTGCTGAGAATCAGGCAACGCGTAAGCAGTTTGCCGTGCTGATTCTGGAAATGACCAATCTGCGCGAACTGGAAGCCTCTATGTCTGCGGCGGACATGAAGCAGAATTTACGCCTGCTGAGTGAGCAGATTAAGTTGTCGCTGACAAAGCGTAGTTATCTTGCCCGCTATTCCGGTAACCGCTTCTGTATTGTTACGCAGGAGCCGTCGGCTCTGGATGCGAGACAGCACATCACAGAATTATTCTCTGCTGCCGGGTTGCCAAGCGCCAATGGTCTGGATATCCGCTGGAGCGCTGGTTTCAGCTTTTATCCACTGGGTGCCAGCTCCAATCGTGAGCTGCTGCGTCAGGCGCTGAAAACTCAGCCATTATTAACGGTCGGCACTGATGGCAATGTGTCTGTTGCCTGAAGCTCTCAGAACAGGGCGCTTTGAACCGTCCTGTGCCCCCTCCTGAAAACAAAGAAGCCGGAGTTTTACCTCCGGCTTTTTCTTTCAGCTATCGTGTGTGCTTATCTGTTGCTTAACGGAACGCAGGAATAACCTTGTTACCGTAGTGAGCAATGATTTCTTCTTCATCGCCGCTGTCCAGATAGATGTTGAACTGAGTCGCACCGGCTTCCTGCAGTTTTTTCACTTTAGCGATGTGCGCATCGTCGTCACCCAGAACACAGAAGCTTTCTACGATGTCGTCAGTGATAAAGTCGAGGAATGGGTTATCACTCTGGCCGTGTTTTGAGTAATCGTAACCACGACGTTTTTCGATGTAGTCAGTCAGACTCTTAGGTACCAGACCAGAATCGGTACCGTATTTTTCAACGATATCCGCCACGTGGTTACCGACCATGGCCGGGAACCATTTGGTTTTCTCGATCATGTATTCTTTAGTGCCGAAATAAGCCGGTGCTGCTGCCACAACTTTAAAGTTGGACATATCACGGCCAGCTTCTTTACCGGCAACCAGAGCCTGATCGGTAAACCATTTAACCAGATCCGGATCACCGATCTGCAGAATCAGACCATCGCCGTACTGACCAGCAGTCGCCAGCGCTTTCGGACCGTAAGCGGCAATATGAACCGGCAGTTCATAGCCAACCGCCCACGGGAATTTAACCGGTACGGCACAGCCGTCGTAGGTCACTTCTTCGCCACGGATCATGGCTTTTACTTTTTGCGAAAATTCCGCCAGACGGGCAAGGGTTGCAGGCTTTTTGCCCATAACACGGTTAGCTGAGTCACCACGACCCAGGCCGATTTCAAAACGGCCTTCGCTCTGCAGTGCCAGGCTACCGAAGGTACTTGCCGCATGGGACCAGTCACGAACGTCCGGGCTGGTTACGCATGGTGCAAATTTCATTTTAGTGGTGTGTTCCATACACATGGCCATAGCCACCATGGATTCACGCCACAGAATATGGGAATCGTAGAACCAGCATTGGGTAAAACCGGCTTCTTCTGCCTGACGAACCAGATTACGGGCGCGGTTCGGACTGACAAAGCCTTTAAAAGTAATACCAAATTCCATAAGTCTCTCCTGTTGTTTAAAGCAATGTTGTGTTTATGTCTGTTTTAAATCGGGATTAATTGGCTTGCATTGGTTCGTTTTTTTACCCGGAATAATCAGTGTTCCGGCGGCTGAATACAGATACCGGCATGTGAGAAGGGCACAGCCTTGGAAATATTCAGACGGATCAGGATCGGTGTAATGGCTTCAATACAGCGTGCACTGTCGGCCAGGCCGGCGTTGTAGGGTTTAACATCCAGCAGCTGCAGTGCTTCCATGACTTCATTTTTGGCTTCGAGGCTGTTGCCACACACCAGAATGTCGCAGTTAATTTTCTGATCGAGTTTGTTCAGCGTAACGGCAGACACATTATGCAGGGCGCCGACCACGGCAAATTCTTCACCCAGTAAGGCCTGTGCGGCTTCGGTAGCGGAACCTTCCGGTGGCATAGCAACGGCTTTGGGATTGCCTTCGGCCAGTGGTACTACAATATCGACCAGAATTTTGTCAGCCAGAACCGGCTTCAGGCTTTCCAGTGTCAGGTTGTGCGCGCTGAAAGGGACCGCCAGAATAACCAGGCGGGAGGCTTTCTCCGTGGCTTCGGTATTACCGCAGCCAGTGATTTCGGCAGAACCTTGTGGCAGGAGTTTATTCAGCTCAGCAGCGCTTTCAGCCGCTTTGGCCCCGTCACGGGAACCAATCACGACCGGCATACCGGCTTTGGCAAATCTGAGGGCGAGGCCTTTACCCTGAGGCCCAGTGCCTCCGATGATGGCGATTGTCATTTAAATAAATCCTCTTTTTCTGGTCTGAGTATGTTTGAGGCTTGTGTTGTGCTGTCCGGATTCCAGTCCAGACCGCGGAAAATAATGACGGGGCATTTACCGTCTTTGGCCATCAGTAATCCTGAGGCGGCAGCGAGTTCGTCGGCAAAGGCCGGTGCGGTCACTTTTAATTCGCGTCCCCAGGCATCCTTGTCGCCGTATTGGGTAACGACGGCAGGCACATTGGCGAGGCCGACGGCCACATTAACCTGACCAAGACGCCATGGGCGGCCGAAGGTGTCGCTGATGACTACACCCAGGTTGCAGCCGAAATGCTGTTCCAGTGATGAGCAGATACCCCGGGCACTGGCGTCCGGATCTTTGGGCAGGGTGATCATTTCACCGTTGTCGGCATTGGATTCATCCACCGCGGCGTTGGCGCAGATAAACCCCAGTTTGTGTTGTGCGATTAAAATACCTTCATCCTGGCCCGGGCGTTTAATGGCGCGGATAATCCGTGACGACTGGCTTAAAATTAATTCCACTTTACGCGGGTCTTTATTCACTTCTTTCGCCAGAGCGCGGGCTTCATCAGAAGGAATAATGTCTTCAGCCCGGTAAACATCACCTTCGCATTTCGATACAGCTTTATGGGCAATGACGAGAATATCGCCGTCCTGCAGACGGATATTCTGTTGCTCCAGCGTTTGGGCAATGCTCACTGCGAGATTATTTCCGGGCTTAAAATCCGGCAGACCTTTGGGGGCCAGCATCTGCATAAAATCAGGCATATTGGAAAGCTCCTTCACGCTCTTTGCTGCCGAAGGCAATGTCGGCAAACAGGCTGGTATTCAGATCTTCCGGGACATCAATATCCGCAGACAGCTTTTCCAGATCGACTACCTCACAGGTCAGGTCACTGAGGCGGGTCAGTTGCGCATGACGGTGTGCGGAGTTATTGCCAAAACAGAAAGGGATAGCATTGGCCGGTGCACACAGCAGGGCGTTGGTGCCACCGTCTTTGGCGCGGGCAATGGCTACACCATTACCTGTGGTAATGCGGCTGAGCATATTGCAGATTTCATTGCGATCGAGCTCGGCGATATCTGCCGGAATAACCAGCTGGCGACGGAAACCCTGTAACAGGGTCCATTGGGCGGCGCGTTCGAGTGCACGGTTCAGGCCTTTTGATTTTTGTTCCAGTAATGCCTGATGACCGTGATCCTTTGCCATCTGCGCAATCTGGCCGGAAGGTGTCACCACCAGTAATGTCAGCGTGGGAAATTCACGTTTAAAGAACTCCAGAGTCTGACGGTACAGTGTGATTGCCAGATCAGTACGCTGTGGACGGCTCAGTAACGGATGTAAACGCTGCTTGGACTGCAGCGGGTTTTTCATCGGTACCACGACACAGGTTTGCGCTATGCAGGTTTCTGCCACGCTGTTATCTGAAAAAGAGCCGTTATCTGAAGAGGAGCCGTTATCTGAAGAGGAGCCGTTATCTGCAACAGAGCAGGGCTGTGTTAACAAAGGCTTGTTATTCATCAGCAGGCCTCCTGAGTTAATTGGGCTGCTGTCGACAGACGTTTCTGTTGCGCAACCTCCTCAGCAAATCCGACACAGACCTGCATCAGCTGAGTTTTTTCATCATCGGTTTTCATCAGAGTGTTGGTGATAAAAACTTCAAGGCCGCTGTTGAGCAGAGAGGCTTCGCTTTCTGCGTCCTCATGATCAATCACCATGGCGTCCAGGCAGCCCTGATAGAGTTCTGCAACACTGGCAGGAGAGCTGTCCATACCAATGGCCTGCATCATCTGATCGGCCGGGCCTTTGACGGTTTTGCCGCCAATAAAAGGAGAGATGGCTACGCGGGTGGCGCTGGTTTCTTCCAGCGCACGGCGAATTTCGGAAACAGCCAGAATCGCACCAATGCTGACCACAGGGTTGCTCGGTGCAATAATAATCAGATCGCTGTTTTTAATGGCTTCCAGTGCTTCGGCTGTGGCCGTTGCCTGTTCAGCACCTTCAATAGCAATGGCTGTGATTTCCACCTTGCATTGTTCGCGCACAAAATATTCCTGAAAGCTCAGGCTGCCTTTGTTGGTCAGTACACGGGTTTGCATAACATCGTCAGTGGGCAGCAGCAGGGGAATATCCACGCCATTTTTCCAGGCGATGTCCTGGGCAATCGCCGATGGGCGAATACCTTTTTTACGCTGTTCGGTACGGTAAATATGGGTAGCAAAATCCTGATCACCGAGGAACATCCAGGTATCGCTGCCCAGCTGGTTTAAACCGTCCAGAACCTGATGTGTTTCATTTTCCAGGCCCCATCCCTGTTGCTGGTTAATACGGCCAGCCAGGGTATAGGTCAGAGTGTCGATATCCGGCGATACCCACAGACCATGAAATTCTTCATCGTCAGCAATATTTCCAATCACTGACAGATTGGCTTTATGCTCACTTAAATAGAGTCCCAGAGCGGCCTTGGCGCCGCCGACGCCTCCGGCCAGCAGGGTGATTCTTGGTGATGATTTCATATCAGCCTCCTGCAGCAATCAGTAATGCAGGATCTGCGAGTTGCGGTTGCGCAGTGACTGCCGGTCCGAAATCTTCTACGGTTTTGTACAGCGTATTGCGTTGCAGGGCGTGCAGGCCGGCACGGTGGATATTGTTCACCATGTCTTCCGGCATCACTTCCTGACCGTGCTGGCCGCCTGCTGCGGTGGAAATACTTTCATTCATCAGCGTGCCGCCGAGATCATTGGCACCAGCACGTAGCATTTGTGCGGCAGTTTCCGGACCCATTTTTACCCAGGATGCCTGGATGTTATCGATATGACCCTGCAGCATCAGACGGGCAATGGCGTGCATTTTGAAATGCTCAGCGCGGGTCGGGCCAGTACGGACAGATTCAGGGTTGGCTTTGTACAGTGGCGTTTCATAGTGAATAAAGCCCAGTGGTACGAATTCAGTAAAGCCGCCGGTTTCTTTCTGAATAGTACGCAGCAGATCCAGGTGGTAAGCCCAGTCAGCAGGGCCGTCCACGTGGCCATACATAATGGTGGCCGTTGTCGGTACACCCACAGTGTGGGCGGCTTTAATAATGCGTACCCACTCGTCGGTTTTTAATTTGTCTTTGGTCAGAATTTTGCGGACTTCCGGGGCCAGAATTTCAGCGGCTGTACCTGGCATTGAGCCCAGACCATGAGCTTTCAGGTCGCGCAGAAAATCTTCCGGAGACATGCGTGCTTTGCGTGCGCCATACCAGATTTCAAATGGTGAGAAGGCATGGATGTGCATTTCCGGCACACGGTTTTTAATGGCGATCAGCACGTTGCGGTAAAAATCTTTATCGATATCCGGGTGCAGGCCACCCTGAACACAGACTTCGGTGGCACCGCGGTCCCATGCTTCCTGTGCACGGTCTGCAATTTCATCGAAGGAAATGAATTCTGCCGTGGCATCGTCTTTGGCTACAGAGAAATTGCAGAAGCTGCAGCCCATGTAGCAGACGTTAGTAAAGTTGATGTTGCGGGTAATAATAAATGAGCCTTCATTACCACAGCGTTGCTGACGTACAGCATCGGCGGTTTTTAATACCGCGCTGTAATCAGCGCCCTCGGTTTCAAACAGTACAACTCCTTCAGCCTGAGTTAATTCACCACCTGCCAATGCTTTTTTCAGAATGGTGCGAACGTCGGGAGAGGCCTTGGCAAGAACAGCGTCCAGGTCAATTTCTTCAGATGGATGACCGTTAATCTTGGTAAATGCGTTCATATAACTTCTCCGTTCGTCAGATGGATTGCAGTAACTGTTGGCTGTTCAGGGCAGAGCGCGAACAGATCAGTTGATTGAGGTTGCCTGCCAGATAGCGTTCCGGTTTTTTCAGGTATTGCGGATACACAGTCAGGCGTTCATTCAGTTCATAACCCAGACCGTTACAGGCGGCCTGCAGACTACTGATCTGCGGCCAGGCGCGTTCAGGGTTGATAAAATCTTTGGTTACCGGGGAAATGCCACCCCAGTCATTAATGCCGGCGGAAATATAGCTGCCGTAATGTTCTTCCAGATTCGGGGGGGCCTGCAGGCTGATGGACGGATGTAACAGCAGACGGGCAACGGCCAGCGTGCGGCGCATATCATCGAGGTCCGGTTCCTGACAGCCGGCCATTGGTGTACCGGCTTTGGCGCGGAAATTCTGTACGATAACTTCCTGAATATGGCCGTACTGCATGTGCAGCTGGTTAATGGCAATCAAGCTGTCTATGCGTTCTTCCCAGGTTTCGCCGATGCCGATAAGAATGCCGGTGGTGAACGGGATATCCAGCTCGCCGGCCGCTTCCAGTGTCTGCATGCGTACTTTGGGCACTTTATCCGGGCAGGCGTGATGTGCTCCGCCTTTTTTCAGCAGGCGGTAACTGGTGGATTCGAGCATCATGCCCATGCTGGCAGCGACCGGTTTGAGCCAGCTTAATTCGGCTTTGGTTAATGTGCCTGGGTTCACATGAGGCAGCAGAGAAGAGTTCTCCAATACCTGCTCAGCCATATCGTGCAGATAGTGCAGGGTGCTTTTGTAGCCAAGCTCAGCGAGTTTTTCCTGGGCGTAGGTGTATTTCTGTTCCGGCTTTTCACCGAGGCTGAACAGCGCTTCTTTGCAGTTTAACGCTTCGCCCTGACGCACGGTGGCCATCACCTCGTCGGGTGTCATCAGATTGGCAGCGCCGGAATCAGGTGTTTTATAAAATGTGCAGTAGCCGCAGACATCACGACACATATTGGTCAGCGGAATAAAAACTTTTGGTGAGTAAGTCAGGGTGTTGCCGTACTGGTGGTCACGGATATAAGACGCCTGTACGCACAGCGCGTGCAGATCCGGGCCAGTCGCACTTTCAAGCTTCAGGGCTTCGTCGCGGTTAATCATCCGTCTGACTCCTCGTTATTTATTACTATCGTTCTGTCGTCTTGGGCGGCTGTCAGGCAGAAAGGCTGCCTGCAATTTGTTTTTACCAATTGGTAAAACTACAAATATCATTGTTTTTACCGGCTGGTAAACAGTTGGGCGGAAGGATTTTTTGGTGCATTTGTGGTGCAGGAAGGATCACAAGTGTGCAAAAGATAGCCATTTATCAGGGCGTAAATTTGCGCCAGACTTGCCGGTAAAATTCAGCAATCATGCACTCTGCAGAGAATAGTTCCGTTGCTTTTGTCGTGCTGTGCAACTACTGAGTCAGGAAGGTATCGGGAAGTGTATGAGGAGGAAAGTGCAGTAATCCGGACGAATTCTGCACTTTTAATGGGCGGACTTATTTACCTGAATTGGCAACAATGCCATTTAATACCATGTCGGTGAGGAAGTTTGCGGCGTTATCGAAATCTTTGCGCGCCAGTTTCTTTTTACCCAGCATCAGGCTGATCTGTGAGGCGAAGTCAGCATAAGTCTGAGTGGCAGCCCAGATGGTGAAGAAGAAATGTTCTGGCTCGATGTTTTTAATCTCGCCGGCGGCGGCCCATTTCTTCATCAGGGCGATGTCTTTTTCAAATTGTGGCTGCAGATGGCTGAGCAGGTAATCTTTCAGGATCGGTGCGCCATTCATAATTTCATGGGCGAATACTTTTGAGCCTTCCGGATTTTCGTAAGAAAGCTGCAGCTTGCCTTCAATGTAGTGACGGATAATTTCTGCCGGTGTGGTCGCTTCGTCTTCGGTAAAGGCCATTTTTTCCAGCCACATATCCAGAGTGTTCTGTAATACCCGGCGGTAAAGGTTCTCTTTATTGGGGTAGTAATAAATCAGATTCTGTTTGGATATGCCGACGTCTTCGGCGATTGACTCCATGGAGGTTCCACTGAAGCCAGTGCGGGCAAATGCATGTTCTGCTGCCGTTATGATGCGGGCTTCCAGTTGTGCCCGCTGCGCATTCGGCTTGCGCTGATTTTTTTCTGGCTTTTTGTAGATCACGATGGTGTCCGTCAGTTTTTCAGTCAATTAATTTAGCACAGAGATTCCGGTGTCTCTATCTATTCCACGACCTGTTCTACGGCCTGTTTCAGGGCGGATCAGAAGGCTGATGATACCTTGTAGTCCGCGTTATTGAGGGTGACATGCACTTAACGCTTCGAGGAAATGTTCCACCAGTCGGGTTGGCTGGGGGGACTTTCGATACAGTGCAGCGAACTGACAATAATATTCATAATCCGGGCTGGGAATCCGTTTCATATCGCCGCTGTGCACAAAGCTTCTGGCGTAGTGTTCCGGTAAAAAGCCGATAAAGGCGCCGCTTTTGATCAGGGTAGCGATACCTTCCTGGTCATTGGCTGTGGCTACTTTGTTCAGACCCAGTTGGTGGCTGACATCCATATTCGGGCTGTGGAAGTCCAGTCCGGCATAGCGCTGACGTGAAATAGTTTCTTCAGTGATGCTTTCGGTCTGCGAGAACAGCGGATGACTGCGGCCACAGTACAGATACATCTGTTCGCCGAACAGGGGAATGTATTCCAGTGATGTGGAGGAGCGGTGGGTCGGAATGACACCGACCTGATAACGGCCGTCGAGCACACCTTTCTCGATTTTGTTCACCGGCACAATATGCACATCAATAAAGACGTCGGGTGCCTGTTGCAGATAATCCGAAATGGCCTGATAGATGTTGCACGCCTGGTTGGTGACGGTTTTATCGAAGATGGCAATGGAGATGCGCCCCTGCAAAGAATGGTGCACATCATTGACCTGATTGCGGAAGTCCTCAATGGAGCTGAGCAGGCGCTGTGCCGCTTCAAAGATGCGGTTGCCTTCCTGGGTCAGGGAAAAGCCGCCACGACCCCGGTGGCACAGGGTGAGACCGAGGCGGATCTCCAGATCCTTGAGGTGGCGGCTTATGGTCGAGCGGCCGATGTTCAGCTCCAGCTCGGCGGCACTCAGGCCACCGCAGCGGGCAACGGCCATAAAGATGCGCAGCAGGCGGATATCGGCGTCAGACAGGTTACCTAGCAGGGCTTTCATAGCAGGTTATGGCCTATAAAGTTTCATGATCATGAAAGTTTAATTCGATATGTTGCGATTTATCAAACATAAAAACCGCCATACAGTGCATTCATCCAAACCAAAGTAAACGAGTGCATCATGAACGATTCATTGTCTGCCGGCGTAACCCAGAGCCAATTAGATGCTCACTGGATGCCGTATACCTCTAACCGTGAGTTTAAACAGAACCCACGTATGATCACCGGCGCAGACGGTGCTTACCTGATTGACGATAAAGGCCGCAAGATTCTCGACGGTCTGTCTGGTCTGTGGACCTGTGGCGCTGGTCACAACCGTCCTGAGATCGCTGAAGCCGTGGCTAAACAGCTGAAAACCCTGGATTACGCTCCGGCGTTCCAGTACGGCCACCCACTGGTGTTCCAGTTGGCTGAGCGTATCGCTAACATGGCACCAGCGGATCTGAATAAGGTGTTCTTTGCTAACTCAGGTTCTGAAGCAGCCGACACCGCGACCAAGATTGCCCGTGGTTACTGGCGTCAGAAAGGCATGGCAACCAAAACCCGTATTATTGGCCGTGCCAAGGGGTATCACGGTGCCAGCTGGGGTGGTATCAGCTTTGGTGGTATCGGTGGCAACCGTAAGATCTGGGGTCAGGCGATGGAATCCGATCATCTGAGCCACACGCTGCTGCCAGAAAACAAATTTGTAAAAGGTCTGCCGGAGCACGGTGCTTACCTGGCTGATGAACTGGAAGATCTGGTTGCTCTGCACGATGCATCGAACATCGCGGCGGTAATTGTTGAGCCATTCTCAGGTTCTGCCGGTGTGATCGTACCGCCACAGGGTTACCTGAAGCGTCTGCGTGAAATCTGTACCAAGCACAACATTCTGCTGATTTTTGATGAAGTGATCACAGGTTTTGGCCGTGCAGGCGCAACCTTTGGTGCCGAAGCGTTTGATGTGGTACCGGACATGATCAACTTCGCCAAGCAGATCACCAACGGTGCGATTCCGATGGGTGGTGTGATTGCCAAAGACGAAATTTACGATACCTACATGAATGCCGGTGGTGCTGAGCACGCCGTTGAACTGCCACACGGTTACACCTATTCCGGTCACCCGGTAGCCTGTGCCGCCGCCATGGCAACACTGGATCTGCTGGAAAAAGACAAGCTGATTCCACGCGTTGCGGAACTGGCGCCATACTTTGAAGAAGCTGTGCACAGCCTCAAAGGTCTGAAATACATCAGCGATATCCGCAACTGCGGTTTTGCTGCGGGCTTCAGCATCGAGAGTGCCGGTGACCCAAGCCTGCGTCCTTATCAGATTGCCATGAAGTGTCTGGAAAAAGGTGTTTACGTACGTTACGGCGGCGACACTATCCAGCTGGGTATTCCGTTTATTTTCGAAAAAGAACACATTGATACGCTGGTGAACGTCTTAGGCGAATCCATCAGCGAACTGGATTAATTTTAACAATTACATTTGCACAGAAACGATTTTTGGAGGTTTCCCTGTGACCACAGTCGGACATTTTATTGGTGGTGAAGACATCATCGCCGGTAGCCGTACCCAGGCCATTTTTAACCCATCCACCGGTGAGCAGTGTGGCGAAGTTGAACTCGCACCGGTTGCTACCGTTGAGCAGGCTATTGCCAATGCAAAAGCTGCTTACCCGGTATGGCGTGATACTCCGCCAGCAAAACGTGCACAGGTTATGTTCCGTTTTAAGATGCTGCTGGAAGAAAAAGCCGATGAAATCTGTCAGCTGATCAGCCGTGAGCACGGTAAAGTTCTGCATGATGCCCGTGGTGAACTGCAGCGTGGTATCGAAAACGTTGAATATGCCTGTGGTATTCCTGAACTGCTGAAAGGCGAGCACAGCAAAAACGCTGGCCCGGCCATCGACAGCTGGAGCGAATTTCAGCCATTAGGTGTCGTTGCCGGTATTACACCGTTCAACTTCCCGGCCATGGTACCTCTGTGGATGTGGCCCTCCGCTGTTATGTGCGGCAACGCGTTTGTGCTGAAGCCTTCTGAGCGTGATCCGTCCAGCGTACTGTACATTGCCAAACTGGCGATGGAAGCAGGTCTGCCGGCCGGTATTCTGAACGTGGTTAACGGTGATAAAGAAGCGGTTGACGTGCTGCTGACCTCTCCTGATGTTCAGGCGGTAAGCTTTGTTGGTTCTACTCCGATTGCGGAATACATCTACAGCACAGCGAATGCCCACGGCAAGCGTTGTCAGGCTCTGGGTGGCGCGAAAAACCACGCCATCGTGATGCCGGATGCCGACCTGGATAACGCAGTAAACGCACTGATGGGTGCAGCTTATGGTTCCTGTGGTGAACGTTGTATGGCGATCTCTGTCGCTGTTGCCGTTGGCGATGAAGTTGCTGATGAGCTGTCCAAGCGTCTGCAGGCGCAGCTGAAAACCCTGAAAGTGGGTTCTGGCCTGGATAACAGCAATGAAATGGGTCCTCTGATCACTGCTGCCGCCCGCGACAAAGTGGTTGGCTACATCAACAGCGGTGTGGAGCAGGGCGCAGAACTGGTGGTTGATGGTCGTGATCTGGTTGTAGCGGGTCATGAAAATGGTTTCTTCGTGGGCGGTACTCTGTTTGATAAAGTAACCCCTGAAATGACCATTTATCAGGAAGAAATCTTCGGCCCTGTGCTGGTGATTGTACGCGTTAAAACCATGCAGGAAGGTATCGACCTGATCAACGCTCACGAATACGGTAACGGCACCTGTCTGTTTACCCGTGACGGTGAAGCGGCGCGTTACTTCACTGATAACGTTCTGGTGGGTATGGTTGGTGTTAACGTCCCACTGCCAGTGCCGGTCTCTTACCACAGCTTTGGTGGCTGGAAGCGTTCACTGTTCGGTGATCTGCATGCCTACGGTCCGGATTCCATCCGTTTCTACACCAAGCGTAAGACTATTACTCAGCGCTGGCCTGCCAGCGGTGTTCGTGAAGGCGTAACCTATACCTTCCCGAGCTGATCAGGCTAAGAAGAGTAAAAGCCGGTGATGAAAATCACCGGCTTTTTTTATGCCTGGCTGTTGTTGTCGTGAGTTGTCGTGAGTTTCCGGGCGGTTTGCTGCCTGTTCTCTGTATGCTTTTTTCTTCTGCTTATATCTTCGTTCGTGTCTTTTTTATCTATTGTCGCAGGGAGAAATCCTGACGCTTATAGTCAGGATTTAATCTGTGATTTCCTCAGCGGTTTATGTGCTGGTAAATAGCCATGACCTGCAATTGTGCAAAACCGATTGATGTAAAAGGCGCTGAACAGTGCTGGGCGTCGTGTTTGCCGGACGCAAAAATACAGTAGGCGACAGCCCGAAATAATTGCGATCCGTGTGCTTTGGCTGATGGCTTAATCAGCATATCCAGGTTCTTCCGTTAAACAGTATATCGGCAGATTGCACGCTTATATTTCACAATAAAATATCGATGCACTTAAACCGTGCCATGAAAAAGCAATATCGCTTTCTTTGATATTGCTGCGTATTGCTGTTGGTAAATTTACCGGTATGCAAAGCTGACAATCGTCTTTTTCTGCATATCTCTGATTGGCTGCAGGCCGCGTATTTACTGGGTTTTAGTAAAAATTTTTACGGTTGTAAAAACTTGATGGTGATATCGGCGTTGATTGGCACAGTGCTTGATTACAAATAAAGCGTTAAAAGAAAGATTGCGGCCTTGGCGCAAAATTTTTTGCCTGTTGTTTTTACCATTTGGTAAATGTTTTTGAGTAAGAACAACGACACTGACGCCAACCAGGGTGAACCCGAAAATACATCACCTGAACCAAAAGCCGTTTGAAGCAATTGCAGTTGCATAACAGTAACCGCCCGAAAGAGGACAAAGACATCATGAAAGATTTACGCGTCAACGGTAAACGTTTGTGGGACAGCCTGGAAGAGATGGGCGAATTTGGTGGTACTCCCGATGGTGGTTGTGCACGTCTGGTCGGTACCGACCTCGATAAACAGGCCCGTGATCTGTTTACTGAATGGTGTCTGGCAGCGGGTTGCGAATCCGTAAGTTTTGATAAATTCGGCAACATGTTTGCCCGCCGTCCTGGCAAGAATAATGATTTACCTGCGGTGTGTACCGGCAGTCACCTTGATACTCAGCCAACCGGTGGTAAATACGACGGTGTTTTCGGTGTGCTGGCGGGTGTGGAAGTGCTGCGCACGCTGCATGAAAACAATGTTGAAACACCAACGCCGATTGAAGTGTCTGTATGGACCAACGAAGAAGGTTCACGTTTTAAACCTGCCATGCAGGGCTCCGGCGTTTACGTTGGCCGTTTTGATCTGCAGGAAGAACTGGATAAAACTGACGTTGACGGTATCCGTTTAGGCGATGAACTTGAACGTATCGGTTATATCGGTGAAGCCGAGCCGGGCAGCCGTAATATGGGTGCATTTTTTGAAGCCCATATCGAGCAGGGTCCTATCCTCGAAGACGAAAATAAAACCATTGGTGTTGTGCGTCTGGGGCAGGGTATCCGCTGGTACGATGTTACGGTTAAAGGCCGTTCACAGCATTCCGGTACGACACCTATGCATCTGCGTAAAGATACTATGGTGGCCGCAGCGCTGATTACTCAGGAAGTAGAAAAAATTGCGCACCGTCATACCAATGGTCTCGGCACCGTTGGTTTTATGAAGGTATTCCCGAATTCCCGTAACGTGATTCCTGGCCGCATTGATTTTGGTGTCGATCTGCGTAACCCGGATGCCGATACCCTGAAAGCCATGAACGATGAACTGGTCGCTTTTTGTGAAAAAGTGGCCGCCGAACGTGATCTGGAAATTGAAGTAGACAACTACTGGTACTTTGCACCGGTGGAATTCAAGCTGTCTGATGACGTGGAAAAAGCCGCCTCTGAACTCGGCTATTCGCACATGGATATTTATGCCGGTGCCGGTCACGACGCCTGTTATATGTCCGACATTATGCCCGCCGGTATGATTTTCACACCGTGTGAAAAAGGCATCAGTCATAACCCGGCAGAACGTACTTCGCCGGAGCAGTGTGAAGCAGGAGCCAATGTTCTGCTGCACGCCATGCTGTCTGCCAGTGACCGTATCGCAAAAGGTAAATAAGCAATAACAGATTTAAATAACGATAATTTACGTCAAGGTAAATGCAACGCGTGTGGGGAATTAACCCGGACTGGTCCGGGTTTTAAAAATAAGTTAACGATACTAATAACCTGAAATACGAGAGGCTGATATGACGACCAGTAAACCCGTCAAGGTAGAAGAGTTCTACGAACTCGAAGTTGGCTCCGATCTGGAGACTTCAAGCTTTTATAATGACGACCTGGCACCAACCAAAATCAAGGAACGTACCTGGTCTAAACTTAACATTGCTGCTCTGTGGGTGGGTATGTCTATCTGTGTACCAACCTATACCTTAGGTGGTGTACTGACAGCTTACTTTGGTCTGTCCGTGACCGAAGCACTTATTACCATTTTGCTGGCGAATATTGTTCTGCTGTTGCCTTTGACTCTGAACGCATTTCCGGGCACCAAATACGGTGTGCCATTTCCGGTTCTGCTGCGTTCCTCTTTTGGTATCGTCGGTTCCAACGTTCCCTGTCTGATCCGTGGTCTGGTGGCCTGTGGCTGGTTTGGTATTCAGACCATGTTCGGTGGTCTGGCCATTCACCTGATGTTGTCAGCCGTGTCCGATGGCTGGGCAAGTCTGGGCGGCGTGGGTGAAGTGATTGGCTTCTTTATTTTCTGGGCGCTGAACATTGCCGTGGTTATTAAAGGTTCTGAATCCATCAAATGGATGGAAACTCTGGCAGCACCTCTGCTGCTGGCAGTTGGCCTGGGTCTGCTGCTGTGGGCAACCGGTAAAGTGTCTGTATCTGAAGTTCTGGCAACTCCGGCTAACCGTCCTGAAGATGCTGGTTTCTTTGGCTACTTCATGGGTGGTCTGACTGCTATGGTGGGTTTCTGGGCAACTCTGTCGCTGAACATTCCTGACTTCAGCCGTTATGCAAAATCTCAGAAAGACCAGGTTGTTGGTCAGATTGTTGGTCTGCCGGTAACCATGTTCCTGTTTGCCGCTCTGGGCGTGATCATGACCGCAGCGTCTCCTGCTCTGGTTGGTGAAACCGTTGCAGATCCAATTTCTCTGATCGGTAAAATCGACAGCCCGTTCTGGGTATTTATCGCCATGGTACTGATCATCATTGCGACTGTATCCACTAACACCGCTGCCAACGTGGTTTCTCCAACCAACGATTTCCAGAACATTGCACCGAAATACATCAACAATACCCGCGGCGTACTGCTGACTGGTCTGGTCGGTGTGCTGCTGATGGGTTGGGAGCTGCTGAAAAAAGCCGGCCTGCTGGAATCTGACGTAAGTGTTGAAAGCATGTATTCAAACTGGCTGCTGGGCTACTCCAGTCTGCTGGGCCCGATTGCCGGCATCATGATGGTCGATTACTTCCTGATCAAAAATCAGAACCTGGATCTGGTGTCCCTGTACAAAGAAGGTGGCGAATACCCAATGGTTAACTGGGCTGGTTTTATCGCCTTCGGTGTGCCGGTTGTGCTGACCATCATTGCTATTACCACTGGCTTTATGAGCTGGTTCTACAGCTATGGCTGGTTCACTGGCGCTATTTCTGGTGCCATCGTGTACTACTTTGCAGCCAAAGTTATGCAGTCTCAGCCTCAGGTGGCTACAGCACAGTAACAGCACAGTAACAGCACAGTAGCAGCTTCACTTTAACCCGGCAGAGGTTTGCCGGGTTAACCCTGAATTTATAATCGCGGAGAGAAATTATGCCGACGCTGATTAAAGGCGGAACCGTTGTCACACATGAACTGAGCTATAAAGCAGACGTGTTGTGTGATGGCGGAAAAATCGTCGCCATCGGAGATAACCTGGATATTCCTGCCGGTACTGAAATCGTTGAAGCAGACGGACAGTACGTTATGCCAGGTGGTATCGATCCACACACGCACATGAATTTCCCATTCATGGGCACCGTGACCATTGATGATTTTGAGTCCGGTACTTCTGCTGCAGTTGCCGGTGGTACCACGTCGATTATTGACTTCGTGATTCCATCACCGCAGGAACCGTTAATGGACGCCTATAAAAAATGGCGTGGCTGGGCGGAAAATTCTGTGGCGAACTACAGCTTCCACGTAGCCATCACCTGGTGGGATGACAGCGTTCATAAAGATATGGGCGATCTCGTGGAAAATTATGGCGTTAACAGCTTTAAGCACTTTATGGCGTACAAAAACTCCATTATGTGTACTGACGAAATTCTGGTGTCCAGTTTCAGCCGTTGTCTGGAACTGGGTGCAATGCCGACCGTTCATGCGGAAAACGGCGAGCTGGTTTATCACCTGCAGAACGAATTGCTGGAAAAAGGCCTGACCGGGCCGGAAGCGCATCCGATGTCACGTCCACCGATTGTGGAAAGTGAAGCGGCACACCGTGCCATCACCGTTGCTGATACTCTGGGCGCCCCGATTTATATCGTTCACGTGTCTGCTGAGCAGACGGTGGATGCTATCCGTTATGCGCAGAGCAAAGGTCAGCGTGTTTATGGCGAATGTCTGGCAGGTCACCTGGTACTGGACGACAGCGTATACCGCGACAAGGACTGGGGCGCTGCAGCAGCACACGTTATGAGCCCTCCGTTCCGTCCTAAAGGCCATCAGGAGGCTTTGTGGAACGGTTTACAGTCCGGAACTCTGCACACCACAGCAACGGACCACTGTGCCTTCTGTGCCGAGCAGAAAGCGGCTGGTAAAGATGACTTTACCAAAATTCCAAACGGTACTGCCGGTGTGGAAGAGCGTATGTCGGTGATCTGGGAGAAGGGCGTGAATTCCGGCCGTATGACGCCAAACGAATTTGTGGCCATCACCTCCACCAATGCGGCACAGATCTTTAACGTGTATCCGCGCAAAGGCACCATCGCCGTAGGTTCTGATGCCGATATCGTGGTGTGGGACCCGAATGCCAGCAAAACGCTGTCTGCCGGTACTCATAAATCAAAAATCGACTTCAATATTTTTGAAGGCATGACGGTTACCGGTATTCCGGCAGCAACGTTGGTGAACGGTAAAGTCGTGTACAAAGATGGTGAAGTGATCGGTAAAGCCGGTGATGGTGTGTACTTTAACCGTCCGGCCTATGCCAGCTATTACGATGCGGTTAAACGGAAAAATGAACTGGCCGAGCCAAAGGCCGTTGCCCGTTAATTGCTGGGGTCCGGCTGTGGCAGAGCTGCCGGATCATAACGAACTCAGTTAGCCCGCCGGGAGGGATTCCGGCATCCGCTTTTCCCTTTAACCAAGCACGGTCGAAGCCGTAGGTGCCAGCTGAGCTGTCGGTACCGGTGGTGGGAGTCTGGTTAAAGGGTTTTTTATTTTCGCTTTTGCCTTTTGTATCGGTGCCAATATTTCCATTCTGTTGGCTGCATAAAGTTTAATGGACGGACAACCTTGTGGGTGGGGTGCCGCTGTTGGGATGACTTTCGGTGCAGAAGGCCTTTTTATTTCCGTCTGTTTTATACCCGTCTGGTTGTAATCGTTATGGAGCCGCTGATCAGAGAACCGGAACGCTGTTAATCAGTGGCTGGCAATATGTCTGTCCCTTCCTTTCTGCGCAGCTGCACACCTACGTGGTAAACTGCCGGCTGTTATCCCGGATTTCAGCAATACCATGATTCATATCGCACTGATTAACCCCAAAGATGTTACTAATGTTGGTTCTGCTCTGAGAGCCATTGGCTGTTATCAGGCCGATGGGCTGTTTTATACCGGCAACCGCTATGAAACCGCGCGCCGCTATCGTACTGATACCAATGCGGCCCACGAAACCACTCATGTAGAGCATGTAGCGGCGATCCCGGAGGCCATTGCCAAACTGCCGGAATCCACCCAGGTGATTGCGGTGGAGCTGGTCGAAGGGGCAACGGCGCTGCCGGATTTTAAACATCCGCAGGATGCGCTGTACGTCTTTGGTCCGGAGGATGGCAATTTGCCGCAGCCGGTAGTGGATGTCGCCGACGAAGTGGTATACGTACCGACGGTGGGCTGCATGAATCTGGCGGCCACGGTCAACGTGGTGCTGTACGACAGAACAGCTAAGCTCGGGCTGGCAACGGATAAAAGCGCCGGTGAACTCATCCGAGCCAGTCGTGACAACAACAATCGCCTGAAAGTACGCCGCTGATTAATCGCGTCTGATATTGCCTGATCGAAGGACCCGCACACAGTCCGGAAAATGGCAGAGTGAAAGGACGCACATGAGAGTAAAGACGTTGAAAGAATCTGCTGTAGCCAAAGGATCTGAAAAAGCGCTGGGCTTACCTGAGCTGATTGCCATTGCTCTGGGCGGCATGATCGGCGGCGGTATTTTTACCATTCTCGGAATATCTGTGGCCATGATCGGCCCATACACGCCGCTGGCGATATTTGCCGGCGGTATGATTGCCGCACTGGCGGCGTATTCTTACGTGAAACTGGGTGTCTATTACCGCGATGAAGGGGCGACCTACGGCTTCTTCAAGCGCACCTTTCCGTCCTCGCCGGTGGCCGCTGCCTTAATCGGCTGGTACGTGATTTTCGGCTACATCGCGACCATTGCGCTATACGCCTATACCTTCTCCTCGTACGCGCTCAGCGGTTTTGAATGGGGCAGTAACGACGGTATCCGTAAAGCGGTAGCCTGCGGAATTATTGCCGTGTTTGCGCTGGTGAATATCTGGAGCGTTAAAGGCATGGGTAAGATCGAAGATCTGATGGTGTACACCAAGGTAGGTCTGCTGAGCATTATTGCCGTGGTGCTGCTGATGCATCGTAATACCAGCCTACCGCAGCTGTTTGCGCAGCAGGAGAGCGTGTTCTCATGGATGAATGTGCTGACCGTGGCAGCCGTGACATTTGTTGCTTATGAAGGCTTTCAGCTGGTTATTAATGCGGTTAAAGAAATGGATAACCCGGATAAAAACATTCCCCGGGCGATTTATTCTGCCATTGCGCTGGCGATTCTTATATATGTGGTGATTGCACTGGCGGCGATTCTGGCGATCCCGTTTGCCGATATTATCGCCAATGAAGAGTATGCTCTGGCGGCCGGTGCCGGCGATGTATTGGGCAGTGTGGGCAGCGATATTGTGATTCTTGGTGCTGTGCTGGCAACCAGCAGTGCGATTAACAGCACGTTGTTTGGTGCTTCCAGGCAAGTGGCAGTGATTGCCGAAGACCGCTTTTTTCCGTTGTCTCTGGCGCATCGCAGTCATAATATTCCGGTAGCCGCCATCGTGATGATGGCGCTGCTCTCCATGGTATTGATTCTGGCCGGTGGTCTGAAGGTGATACTGGAATTCGGCAGCGTGACCTTTTTACTGGTGTCACTGTTAATGGCTTATGCGAATTTCCGTATCCGCCATCTGACGCAGTCGTCACTGATTCTTACGCTCTTATCCATCGTCGGTTTAGCCGGTGGTGGGGTGCTGATTCTGAAATACGAATACAGCGATAATCCTGAGCAGATGATTTTTATGCTGGTGATTTATATCCTGCTGACCCTCGGAGCTTTAGCGTTTGCCCGCATTTCCGGCTCGAAGAAAGAAGAGCCTCAGCGTCGTTAAAGAAAGCTGGGTGAAAGACCTGGCAGAACGAATCAGAGAGTCCTTACTGTGCAGGCTGCGGGCAGTGATGACTGCCCAAAGCTGAAGCACATAACGGCCGGTCTTTATCTCTCGACCGTTATTACTCGACCGTTATTACTCGACCGTTATTGCTCAACTTCAATAATCGCCTGGGTAGCGCCTTCAATCCGCTTCATACCCATTATGGATACATCATGTCCGCCGGACGTCTCTTTAATTTGTTGCATATAACGGCTGATGTCGGCGGCGGAGTTCGCCCGCAGGGTGATGCGTATGCGCGGATCAAGCTTTTCAATATCAACCAGAATGATATCTTCCGGTGTTTCTGTGATTATCTGCTCCATCCACGCAGGCAGAGCATCAGCTGGCGCTTGCGCTGTATTGTGTAATGCAGCTGAAGTCGTGCTGATGGACTGACAGTTCTGGTCAGAATCACAGGTATTGCTGTTTGCCGTCAGCGGCAGAAGAAAAGCGGACAGCAGGAGAGAGGAGATCAGCGGTTTAAAGCAGGTTTTCATTCAATAATCCTTTATTGAAACAGAGTGAAATATCGCTAGTTGATATCGGTAGCCGATAATGGCGACAGATGATAACTCAGGTGTCAGATAGGATAAACAGACCGGGCTGCGGTAAGAACAGCAACCCGGGTGTTTATTTATATCACCACATCAGATCATCCGGGATCTGATAGGCTGCATACGGATCGTCTTCTTCCATCTCGCCGTGGGTTTTTTCGGCGATCACCATAAAGTAGTCGGCGTCACGCTGGCGGATTTTTTCCGCAACCGGCAGAGGAATGACGTCGTAGCCTTTTTGTCCCGGTACTTTATCTACCGTGATAATGGCCAGCTGGCCGCGGCTTAAACGGTCCCAGATTGCCTGGTCAACGTACAGCTGTTTCACTTTTTTACCATCGACAAACTGGTATTTAATATCCGCCTGTTCGCTGGTGATCGCATTGGTCAGAATCAGCTGGCGGATCTGCGCCTTAATGGCTTTTTTCTGCGCTTCGGTTTCTTTCTGGCGATTCAGCTCACGGTCGCGCGCTGCTTTTTCTTTGCGTGCGGCTTCCGCTTTTTCTTTTGCGCTGTCGAGATCATTATCCTGCCCGGTACGCTGCAGGTGATCCTGATGCTTCATATCTTTGGCGGCTTTTTTGGCCTTTTTCTTATCGATCAGACCGGCGGCCAGTAATTGTTCCTGAAGAGACTTTGCCATGTTGGTTTCCTTTTCTGACTCAGGCTTTCCAGACGCCGTCAGGAATTAATCCTGACAGTTCGGTAACGGTTGCATCACGCTGTTCAGTGCCGTCGGCAACTACGGTCACGTGGCCGAGCTTACGCGCCGGACGGGCTTCTTTGCCATAGGAGTGGCGGTAAGCATTGCTGATGCCTTCAGCTTTTTCCGCAGGCGTTTCGTCACTGATCACGTTGATCATGGCCACGGCATTGTATTTGGCTGTTGTGGCACCCAGTTCGCGGCCGGAGATGGCCAGCATATGATTGCGGAACTGGCTGGTTTCAGCGCCTTCAATCGACCAGTGACCGGAGTTGTGTACGCGTGGCGCCACTTCGTTGGCCACCAGGCCATCGGCGGTTTCAAACAATTCCAGAGTTATCGTGCCGACGTAGTCCAGGCTGTCAGCCAGCTGGCGGATATAATTCTGCGCCTGCTGCGCTTTGGCTTCACTCAGACCCGCACAAGGGTAGAGGGAGTAACGCAGAATGCCTTCGTGATGCACGTTTTCTGTCATCGGCCAGATGACCATATTGCCGTTTACGTCGCGGCTGGCAATCACGGAAGTTTCGCGGGTAAAGGTAACGAAAGCTTCAGCAATCAGTTCACGGTTACCGATGGCCTGCCATGCAGGTTCGGCATCAGCGGCAGAACGCAGCACAAACTGACCTTTACCGTCGTAACCTTCGGTGGTGGTTTTCAGCACGATGGGCAGGCCCAGCTGTGCAACGGCGTTTTTAACGTCTTCCAGAGAGTTAACAGCACAGAAGTCAGCGGTGGCGATACCGGCAGCACGCAGAGCGTTCTTTTCCAGTAAACGGTTCTGGAATGTTTTCAGCGCTTTCAGGCTTGGGTACAGCTTATCGGCAACGCCTTCGAGGCGGGCGACGATATGCGCCGGAATGTTTTCCGTCTCATAGGACACACGGTCAACACTGGCGATAAATGCATCCAGAGCTTCATCACTGTGATTGCGCAGATCGTACAGTGAGACTTCAAGATCTGTGAGGTCCTGAATGCTGTCCATGGCCATCTGACCAAGCTGGCCGTTACCCAGAATTCCGATTTTCATGTGCGTGTTACTCTCTTTAATACGGGTTGCTGCGCTTACAGCGCGGTGCGTGGATCTGGTTCTGACAGTACGGTGTCGGTCTGGGTCTGACGGAATTCGTCGATCTTGCTCATCAGCGCATCGTCAGCCGTGGCCAGAATCTGAGCGGCCAGCAGGCCGGCATTTTTGGCACCGGCATCGCCAATGGCCAGAGTGCCGACGGCGACACCACCGGGCATCTGTACAATCGACAGCAGGGAATCAAGGCCGCTCAGGGCACGGGATTTCACCGGAACACCAAGTACTGGTAATGAGGTTTGGGAGGCACACATGCCTGGCAGGTGTGCAGCACCGCCGGCACCGGCGATGATCACCTTGAGACCGCGCTGGCGCGCGGTGGTTGCGTATTCGTGCAGGCGGTCGGGCGTGCGGTGCGCGGAAATGATCTCCACCTCGTGGGAAATACCAAGAGCATCGAGGGTTTCGGTGGTATTGCGCATGGTCTCACAGTCGGACTGGCTGCCCATGATGATGCCGATGGCGGGGGTGGTCATGTCGGGGCTCCGTGGATTTTCCGGGGTCGGCAA
>NZ_DJIO01000021.1:0-10755 GCF_002433655.1 Thalassolituus sp. UBA6592
TAAATTCTCCTGGTGCGCTTATTAACCGAAGTAGCTTTCGCCGTTCGCTGCCATTTCACGCATGCGATCGGTTGGTTTGTACAGGTTGCCCAGGTCAGCAAACTTGTCACACAGAGCAACAAATTCAGCCATACCTACGGTATCCATGTAACGGCATGCACCGCCACGGAATGGAGGGAAACCAATACCGAAAATCAGACCCATGTCGGCTTCGTTCGGTGTATCAACGATACCCTCTTCCAGACAACGGGCCACTTCGATGCACATTGGAATCATGCAGCGCGCGATGATTTCTTCAGCGTCGAATTCTTTCGCGTCCGCAACCACCGGTTTAATCAGCTCGTAAGTTGTTTCATCAACAACTTTCTTCGGCTTACCTTTTTTGTCGGTTTCATATTTGTAGAAACCAACGCCGTTTTTCTGACCGTAGCGGTTGTTTTCGAACATCACTTCCATGGAAGTTTTGTAGTCCGCTTTCATACGGTCAGGGAAACCTTCGGCCATCACTTCATTAGCGTGAACACCGGTATCGATACCCACTACGTCCAGCAGGTATGCAGGACCCATTGGGAAACCGAATTTTTCCATGACTTTATCTACCGCCTGGAAATCAGCACCGTCGCGTACCAGCCCAGCAAAACCAGCGAAGTAAGGGAACAGCACACGGTTCACCAGGAACCCTGGGCAGTCATTTACTACGATTGGAGTTTTGCCCATTTTCTTGGCATAAGAAACTACTGTGGCAACCGCTTCTTCGGAGGTTTTCTTACCACGGATAACTTCGACCAGAGGCATCATGTGTACCGGGTTGAAGAAGTGCATACCGAGGAAGTTTTCCGGGCGCTTCAGATCTTCAGCCAGCAGATCGATGGAGATGGTAGAGGTGTTGGAAGTCACGATGGTATCTTCGGATACCTGATCTTCCAGTTCCGCCAGAACCATTTTCTTAACTTTCGGGTTTTCAACAACCGCTTCAACTACGGTGTCGACGTCGCCGAATTCAGCGTAAGACAGAGTCGGACGAATGCGGTTCAGGGTGTCACCCATATCCAGCGGCTTCATCTTTTTCTTCTCAACGCGTTTGGCCAGCAGCTTGTTGGCTTCAGACAGACCCAGTTCGATACCGGCTTCGGCGATATCTTTCATCATGATCGGCGTGCCTTTCAGTGCAGACTGATAAGCGATACCGCCGCCCATGATACCAGCACCCAGTACGGCTGCTTTTTTGGTGTCTTTAGCTTGCTTGTCGAATTCTTTGGCTTTTTTCTTCAGCAGCTGGTCGTTCAGGAACAGACCGATCAGTGCCTGAGATTCGGTGGTTTTCGCCAGTTTAGCGAAACCTTTGGATTCAGCTGCCAGTGCTTTTTCACGGTCACCGTTTGCAGCTTTCTGCATCACTTTGATCGCTTCGATTGGCGCTGGGTACTGACCCTTGGTCTGACCGGCAACAAAACCTTTAGCGGTTTCGAAAACCATCATCTGTTCCATGGTGTTCAGTTTCAGCTTGGATTTCTTCGCTTCGCGACGCGCCTGCCAGTCGATGGTGCCGGCAATGGCTTCTTTCAGCATAGCGACAGACTGTTCGTGCAGTTTGTCAGCAGCAACAACTGCGTCAACAGCACCGTCTTTCAGAGCTTTTTCCGGCTTGTTCTCGCCGCCCATGCAGATCCACTCGATGGCATTGTCTGCACCGATGACGCGTGGCAGGCGAACCGTACCACCGAAACCTGGCATCAGGCCCAGCTTCACTTCAGGCAGACCCACTTTTGCCTTGTCAGACATTACACGCAGGTCAGACGCCAGACACATTTCAAAACCACCGCCCAGGGCGATGCCATTGATAGCAACCAGAGTCGGTACGCTCAAATCTTCATAAGTGTTGAAGATCTGGTTCGCTTCCAGACACCAGGCTGCAATTTCGTCTTCTTCTTTCTTGAAGGCTTCACCGAATTCGGTGATGTCTGCGCCCACAATGAAAACGTCTTTTCCAGAAGTAACCAGAACACCTTTAACGTCAGCGTTGCCTTTGATGGCTTCTACCGCTGCGTTGAGGTCTTCCAGAGTAACGCGGTTAAACTTGTTTACAGAGTCGCCCTGCAGATCGAATTTAAGTTCGGCGATGCCGTCTTCGATCATGTTTACCGTGATGGCTTTACCTTCGTAAATCATCAACTGATCTCCACATGGTGGTTAGCTTTTTGCCTGACAGTCGTTGCTGTCAGCATTCTGCCGGTTGGTGAAACAATGCCCGCAATGTTCAAAAAACGAACGATTCATACGAGCGTTTGAATCCGAGAGGCACACATTCGTGCAAAGTGGCCAGAAAGTCAATAGCAGGTCAGGAATTGCCGAGTGCATCTGTCTGTTTTTCAGCTTAAATCGGCTCAAATGCCCTTTATCAGGCTGCCTATCCGGGCTCTGAAAATCCATTATTTCCTATAAAAATCAACAACTTAAAGTATATTTAATGGTCTTACCCATACCTGAGACTGATGTTTTTTTTGTAACATATTGTAATAACTGCTAGGGATCAGCGTCCTGTTCTCATAAACTCAGGGCAATACAGCCGTTCCAAAAAGGCTGCAATAACTGAGAAAATCGCTCAGAAAATAACAACAAGAACAAAAAACATAACAACAAAAAAAGAAGACACGCCATGAAAACTGCAATCAACCTGATACGGATCGGGGCATTCCTGCTGTTCAGCCAGGCTGTTATGGCTACCCCACAACAATTGCTGACCGACCTGCAACACATGCGTCTGGCAGCCACCAACGCCATCACCAATTTCTATATGTTTTCCGGACTGGATGCCGACAGCAAATACGAGCGCCGTATTGATGTTGCGCTGGGCAAATTCAATGCCTCACTGGCCAGTGCCCGTGAACTGGCAGCCGTCAACAGCCTGGGCGATGACATCGCCGCCATCGAAGCTGAGTGGAACAGCGTCAGTGATCTTATGACCACCAACCGCAACGATATGCTCAATCAGGGCTTTCCCAATGTGCGCTTAGTGGATGAGATGGGCCGTACCAGTGCCGAGGTAGTCGATAAAATTTCAAAGGCCTACGACAAACTGCAGCAGTCGAGTGGCATCCGCCCAAGCCCGGTGGTGGAGAAAGCCCGTGATCTTGCTCTGCTGATGGAAGAAATTACGTCTCAGTATGCCGCCCGCGGTACGACCAATCTCGGCCAGGTGTTTATGGGCAGCTACGAACGTACGCTGACGGATATGGCGGATGATTTTCATCAACAGCTGCAGGCACTGGAAGAGATGGTGCGTCAGGGGCAGAACGATGTGCTGATGAATAACGTCAACAGCAAATGGCGCTTTATGGAAGAGCGCATTAAAAACTACAACGAGAACACTGTGCCCTTTCTGGTGGTCAGCTATAACGACCGCATCATTGAACACCTGGAAGAACTGGAACGCCGCTTCTGAGCCTGCAGCTTACGCCGCACAGCCGGTCTGACCAGACAGCACAATAAGTCGGGGCTAAGCTGAAAAAACAAAACGGGAGCCATTGGCTCCCGTTTTTTATTGCTCTGTCTGCGATCAAATCATCAAAGCAGAATCACAGAAACGTCTGCATAAACACTTTATAGGCTTCTGCGTTGGCTGTTTTCCGTTCTGCCGGCATCAGCACCACGCGATTTTCATACACTTCCAGCAACAGCAGATCATCGTTCAGCTGCGCCATGGCAGCCGTCACCTTCTCTGCATCCGCCGCCGTGCCCTGATTATGCCAGCACAAACCCTCCGGCAAACCGTCAGTATCCCAGCCTGCCTGTCCGGCAACGCGGAATTTCAACGCTCCGCCCTGCTGCTGACCGGGACGCACCAGAGTATAACTGGTGGCAGTGATCTCATCGCGCACGCCGGTTTTGGCGGAATCCGGTTTAAAGGTGAACTGACGAATCTGCAAACCAAGTTTAATGGCATCGTAACGTAACCCGGCCAGGCGTTTATCCCGCGGGCTGGGTTTCAGCCAGTACACGGAGCCAAAAATGGTCAGAATAACGAAGCCCAGCACCAGCCAGAAAATCATGATGCCATTTCCTCAAGTTCCAGCCAGCGTTCTTCCAGTGCTTCGATTTTTGCTTCCGCCGCAGACAGGGCTTCCAGTGTTTTCTGAATAGCATCAGCGTCACCGGAATAGAAATCCGGCTCACCGGCTTTCGCTGCCAGCGCATCGCGTTCAGCTTCCGCTGCAGCAATCTGATCCGGCAGCATATCCAGTTCCCGCTGCAGTTTATACGACAGCTTTTTCCCAGCGCTTTTGCTTTCTTCGGCTTTAACCGGGGCAGTGTCTGCTTTCTTTTCTGCAGCGGCTTTTTTCTCTTCTTCTGCTTTTACAGCACGGCTGCTGCCCTGGGCTTTTTTACGCTCCTGCCAGTCGCTGTAACCACCCACCTGTTCTTCGATATAGCCCGGTTCGCCTTCACCGAATACCCACATCTGGGTGACGACGTTATCGAGGAATGCCCGGTCGTGACTCACCAGCAACAGGGTGCCGCTGTATTCCATTAAGCGTTCTTCCAGCAGTTCCAGGGTTTCTACGTCGAGGTCGTTGGTTGGTTCGTCCATCACCAGCAGGTTGCAGGGTTTAAGGAACAACTTAGCTAACAAAACGCGATTACGTTCACCACCGGACAGCGCTTTCACCGGCGTACGCGCACGCTGGGCAGAAAACAGGAAGTCACCGAGATAACCAATGATATGACGGCTCTGACCGTTCACCTCCACCTGGTCTTTGCCGTCAGCAACGTTATCGGCAATGGACTTTTCGTCGTCGAGCAGGTGACGCGCCTGATCGAAATAAGCGACTTCGATTTTTGTTCCGCTTTTAATGGTGCCGGATTGCGGTTGCAGCTGACCGAGCAATAATTTCAACAGGGTACTTTTGCCGACGCCGTTAGGTCCGACCAAACCAATACGGTCACCGCGCATGACCAGAGTGGAGAAATCCTTCACCTGCATCACGTCTTTCCAGGCGTACGTCAGATGTTCAATTTCAAATACCTGCTTACCGGACGACTCTGCCGCATTCATACTGATGTTGGCGCTGCCCTGCACATCGCGGCGTGCGCGGCGCTCGTTACGCATGGCTTTCAATGCGCGCACCCGGCCTTCGTTACGGGTACGGCGCGCTTCGATGCCTTTGCGGATCCACTTTTCTTCTTCCGCCAGACGCTTATCAAACAGCGCATTCTGGGTGGCTTCTTCTTCCAGACGTTTTTCACGGTAATCGACAAAGCTCAGATAATCGCCCTGCCAGTTATAAATGTGGCCGCGATCCAGTTCGATAATACGGGTAGCCAGATTCTGCACGAAGGCCCGGTCGTGACTGATAAAAACCAAAGAACCGTTAAACTGCTTTAACTGCTCTTCCAGCCATTCGATGGTCGCCACGTCCATATGGTTGGTCGGTTCGTCGAGGATCAGCAGATCCGGCTCAACGACTAAGGCACGGGCCAGCATCACACGACGCTGCCAACCACCGGACAGTTGAGCAAAGCTGGTTTCGCCCGGTAATTTCAGGCGCTGAATAATGGCATCCACTTTCTGCTGCCAGCTCCAGCCATCGGCGGCTTCAATACGGGTCTGCAGATCTTCCAGCACCTTCATATCGGCGTCGGCACCACGGGCAGTTTCATCATGGTAACGGGAAATCAGCTGACCCACTTCACCCAGACCGTCTGCGACCACATCATACACAGGCTTATCAGCCGCCTGCGGCAGCTCCTGCTGCAGTGCGGAAACGCGCAGCATATCCAGATGTTCCACACGGCCGTCATCCGGCTGGATCTGACGGTTGAGGATTTTCAACAGCGTCGATTTACCTTCACCGTTACGGCCAACCACACACAGACGCTCGCCGGTGTGAATGTCGAGGTTCACCTTATCCAGCAGAACGTGGTCGCCAAACGCCAGCTCTGCCTGCTTTAAACTTACCAATACCATAAATGCCCTTAGCGTCTGTCAGCCAGACCCTTACCTGCAGAAGATCAAAAGGCCGCCAGTATACGCGTTCACCCGGCCCTCTGTATAAAAAACCTGAACTGACTCTTTAGCCGAAGACGGGCAGAAAACGTCACAAATGCCAGACTGAAGCTGTGTCACTCAGCGCAGCCTGCTCTCATTAAACGGAACCCGGGTGCAGTTATTGAGTATTTCCCTTATATTGGTCAGGCACCGGGAAGGATTCGCCCGGAATGAACAATAAACACAAGATAAAAAGCGGACATCTGCATGACTACTCGTCTGAATAAGGGCCATATCGCTGCCCTGCTACTTTCTGCTGCCCTGATTCTCTGGATGGCAGCCGGTTCACTGCAATCAGAACCTGATATCAGTACCAACCGCCCTCTGGCACTGGACAACGGCCTGCCCCGGGTGCAGGTGACGCACATGCAGGGCGAAGAGGTTCAGCGCGATGTTATCGTCTCTGCTCACACCGCCCCCAACCGCCGGGTTGAAGTTAAATCGGAAATCCGCGCCAAAGTCATCGCCATTCATAAGCGCAAAGGAGAAAGCGTGGAACGTGGCGAGCTGATTCTGGAGCTGGATGCCAGAGACTGGCCAGCGCGGGTCAAACAGGCGGCGGCTGCGTTAAAACAACGCCGCATCGAAGCCGACAGCGCGCGTCAGCTGGCCGCCAAAGGACTGGCCAATGAATCCCAGCTGGCCCAGGCCGAAACCGCGCTGGCCAACGCCGAAGCGGAACTGACCCACGCAAGCATTCAGCTCGACGCGACCAAAATCCGCGCGCCGTTTGCCGGCATTATTGATCAGCGTTTTGTTGAGACCGGCGATTTCGTCAAAGACAGCACACCATTACTGACCGTGCTGGATTTCTCGCCATACATAGTCAAAGGCGATGCCTCTGAACAGGAAGCTGCAGATATTCATATTGGTGACAACGCCTGGGCGCAGCTGATTAACGGCGAACGCGTCGAAGGGACTGTCCGTTATATCGCTGCCGAAGCCAATGAACGTACCCGCACCTTTGCCGTGGAAGTAGAAATTGAAAATCCCGGCGGCAAAATGACCAGCGGACTCACTGCCGATATTCATGTGCCGCAACCTGCGACCCACGCCTATTTTGTTTCGCCTGCCCTGCTGATTCTTAATGATGACGGCGAACTCGGACTGAAAGGCATCGACGCCGATCAGCGGGTGGTCTTTTTACCGGCAAAACTGTTAAAAGCCGATAACACAGGTATCTGGCTGTACGGGCTTGGCGCCGAAGCCGACATCATCACTCTGGGCGGTGGTTTTGTGGAATATGGCCAGCAGGTAGAACCCGTGTTTGTCATCAACGGGGCTTCTGAGCGCGCTAACGCAGCCGTCGCGGATGACGATAGCGCGACCTACAATGCCAACGCGGAGTAAGCCGGGATGTCATTAATTCAGGCTTCACTTAACCGTTCGCGCACTGTTCTTATGCTGTTTACTCTGGTGATGCTGGTCGGCATTGCCACGCTGATCAGCATTCCCAAAGAAAGTAATCCGGATATTACCGTACCTTTTGTGTATGTCTCAGTTACCCATGATGGCATTTCGCCGGAAGACGCCGACGCGCTGATTTATAAACAACTGGAGAAAGAACTGCGCGGACTGGATGGTTTAAAAGAAATGGTCTCCACCGCCAGCACCGGGCATCTGTCGATTACACTGGAGTTTTATACCGACACAGATATCGATCAGGCATTGCTGGATGTGCGCCAGAAAGTCGATGACGCCAAAGGCGAATTACCGGAAGACAGCAAGGAACCACGGGTAAAAGAAATTAACGTTGCCCTGTTCCCGGTAATGGTGGTTACCCTGTCAGGTGAGGCAGATGAATCGTCACTCTATGCGGTTGCCGAAGACCTGCAGGATCGTCTGGAAGCATTGCCCGGCGTTCTGGAAGCAACAATTCAGGGCAAGCGCGAAGAAATTGCTGAAATCATCGTAGATCCGGCGCGTATGGATAACTACGGCCTGTCGTTCAGTGAACTGGCTCAGCTGGTTGGCAACAACAACAAACTGGTCGCCAGCGAAGATCTGGATACCGGCGCCGGGCGTTTCAGCGTCAAAGTACCCGGACTGATTGAAAGCATCCCGGATATTCTCAAATTGCCGGTCAAAGTCGATGGCGACAGAGTCGTATTATTCGAGGATATTGCCGTTGGCCGTCTGTCCTATAAAGACCGTCAGAACAGCGCCCGGGTCAATGGCAAAAACGCCGTCACGCTGGAAATTAAAAAGCGCATTGGCTCGAATATTATTGAGACGCTGGACGACGTAAAAAACATCATCAATGAAGTTGAGCCGTTCTGGCCGGATGGTATTGATGTCGGCGTTACCCAGGATGAATCACGGCAGATTAAGGAGATGCTCAACGATCTGTTCAATAACGTCCTGGTCGCGACCCTGCTGGTGATGATTCTGGTGCTCGGCAGCCTCGGCATTAAAAGCTCATTTATGGTGGGTCTGGCTATTCCCGGTGCATTTTTAATGGCATTAATTGTACTGAGCATGATGGGTTACACCATGAATATGGTGGTGCTTTTTTCCCTGATTTTATCCGTCGGCATGCTGGTTGATGGCGCCATCGTAGTGACCGAATACGCCGACCGCCGGCTGGCCGAAGGCGCAAAAAAGCGCGTCGCCTATGCCGAAGCGGCACAGCGTATGGCGTGGCCGATTATTGCCTCCACCGCCACCACGCTGGCGGTGTTTTTACCCCTGTTATTCTGGCCCGGCACCACCGGGGATTTTATGAAATTCCTGCCACTGACCCTGCTTTATACCCTCACCGGTTCGCTGATTATGGCGTTAATCGTGGTACCGACTATCGGTGCAGTCATGGGTAAAGATGGCCATCATAACCCACAGGCACTGGCCACCATTGAAGCCGCTGAACAGGGCCGTTTTAATGAATTAAAAGGCTTTGCCGGTTTTTACATCCGCACCCTGCACAAAGCCCTGCAACATCCGTTAAAAGTGTTGGCCTTGGCTATTACTGCGTTGGTAACGTCTTTTGTCGTGTATTTTTTTCTTGGTCACGGGTCGGAATTCTTTCCCGACGTTGATGCGGATATTGGTCTGGTGGATGTGCGTGCCCGCGGCAATCTGTCATTGGCTGAGCGCGAAGATATTGTGCGTAAGGTAGAAGCCCGGATTTTTGATATGGCAGAAATTCAGTCGATTTACACCGCCACCTTTGTTAAGCCGCCCAGTGACGGTGATACGGCAGCCGATGTAATTGGCCGTATTCAGCTGGAGCTGGTGAACTGGGAACAACGCCGTAGCGCGGATAACATTCTGCGCGATATCGAACAACGCACCGCCGATATGGCTGGCATCGTGATTGAAACGCAGAAAAAGAAAAACGGCCCGGCCGGCGGACCACCGATTCAGTTACAGCTGACCGCCTCCAGTCGCGAAGCCATGCTGCCATTAATTGCCCGGGTAAAAGAAATTTTCAACGCCGATGCAGACTTAAAAGACGTGCGTGATGACCTGCCACTTGAGGGCATCGAATGGCAACTGCAGATTGACCGCGAAAAAGCCAGCCGCTACGGCACTGATATTGCCAGCAGCGGCGCTATGATCCGTATGATTACCGGAGGCCAGAAAGTCGGTGATTTCCAGCCGGATTTCAGCGACGATGAAATTGAAATACTGCTGCGCTTCCCGAACCGCACGCGCAATATCGACCAGTTTGCCGGCTTTAATATTCAGACACCTTACGGGCTGGTTCCTGCCTCGAATTTTATTGAACGCATTGCGGTGCCAAAGTCCGGCGACGTAGTCCGTATCGACGGTAATTACCGCTACCGGGTGACGGCGTCGGTAAAAGAAGGCGTCAACGCCATGGAAAAAATCAAGGCATTGACCGCTCAGATGCAGAGCCTCGACTGGCGTGAAGCCGGAGTAACACCCCGTTTTCGCGGTGATTTTGAAAAAATGGCAGAAACCGGTTCGTTTCTGGCCAGCGCCTTCGCCATCGCCATCTTCCTGATGGCTACCATTCTGGTGACTCAGTTCAACAGCTTCTATCAGGCTGGTCTGATCATGAGTGCCATTGTGCTTTCGATTGTGGGCGTATTAATGGGCCTGCTGATCCGTGGCGAGCCATTTGGCGTGGTGATGAGCGGCGTCGGCGTGATCGCGCTGGCCGGTATCGTAGTGAACAACAACATTGTATTGATCGATACCTACAACCATATCCTGCGCCAGGGTGTTGATCCGGTCGAAGCGGCGTTGCGCACCGGCGCTCAGCGTCTGCGTCCGGTACTGCTGACAGCGGTGACCACAGTAGTAGGCCTGATGCCCATGGTCATGCAATGGAACATCGATCTGATCCATCAGCATTTTTCTGTCGGCGCACCGTCATCACAGTGGTGGACCCAGCTGTCGACGGCCATCGCCGGTGGTCTGACCTTCGCCACCGTACTGACACTGATTCTGACGCCCTGTCTGCTGGTACTGGGCTCAAAACGTCATCGCCATCCAGGCGCGGCATTACCGGCTGTCTATAACGATGCTCAGCCAGTCAGCAGCGCAAACAGCGGCCAATGAGTTAAGAGAGTGGTTGCAGGCGAAAGAAAATCCCCGTGGCTGCGTGATTCCGCCCGCTGATTTGGCGGCTTCACGCAAGTTACTGAAAAAAATCAAAAAAACTGAGAAATAGCGTTTGACATACGGCGCTGCGTGAGTAGAATGCGCATTCACTTTTCGAGGGGTGATTAGCTCAGCTGGGA
>NZ_DJIO01000094.1:0-4314 GCF_002433655.1 Thalassolituus sp. UBA6592
GATCTCGATATTGTTTATGGGGATTCTGATTCGTTACGGGATTTATACCGTTATCTAAATGAGTTTTTAATCTCCGAATACGCCGAAGGGCGCAAAGTGATCTGCGTTATTGATGAAGCCCAGGCCATGCCCCCTGAATTGCTGGAACAGGTGAGGCTGCTGACTAATCTGGAAACTCATACCGAAAAACTGATGACGGTTATTCTGGTGGGGCAGCCGGAGCTGCAGCAGACGCTGGCGCGCTATGATCTGCGCCAGCTCAATCAACGCATAACCGCCCGTTACCATTTGCGTAATCTGAGCCTCGGGGAAGTACGTGAATACGTCAGCTTCCGTCTGGTCCGGGCCGGACGACCGGATGATTCTTCTGCTTCGTCCCGTGACAGACTTTTTACCGACGGTGCATTGCGCAGGCTCTGGCAAGCCAGCGGTGGCGTGCCGAGGATGATTAATTCCCTGGCTGACCGGGCTTTGTTGGGCGCTTACGCGCGGGAAAAAACGCGTGTTACCACGGCACTGATAAAAGGCGCAGAGAAAGAAATTTTGCCGCCGAAAAACAGCGCTGATATTGCACCCGCTGCGGGGCGCAGCAACCGTGGTATTGCGACCTTGTTCAGGCCTGGTGCAGTGCTTTTGTTGTTACTGGTGCTGGTGATAGCCGGCGGCGTATTTTTCACGCTGTCTGATAAATCGCTGACCGGCGCCGGTATCAGGCAGCTTGCGGCACACTATTTACACACTGAACCCGAAAATCCGGTTACCGTTCTGAGCACTGAAGCCTTCGGTCAGCCTCTTGAACAGTGTGCGCAACTCAGCGGTACAGATTATCGTTGCCTATGGGTCGATTGGCCGCTCAATCAGTTGTATGTCGGCGATTATCTGCAGTTGATTCAGGTGCGCGATTTTAATGGCAATAACCGCTGGCAACGTGAAAAGCCGCAGGCGCCGGATAAATACAATGGGCAGGCGTTGATCTTCTGGCAACCGCCGCAGGGTTTTGATGCGGACCATCTGATTAAACCGGGTGAGCGTTCGACGGTGGTTGGCTGGGTAAGACAGAAGCTGGGCGGCAGCTGGGATCACGACTGGCAGGTTATTGGTCCGGCAGGAGACGGGCAGGCTGCAGATGCCGATTTTTATGATCCCTTGCTGGCTAATAAGGTCGAACAGTTTCAGCGCGCCAATGGTTTATTGGCTGACCGCATTCTCGGGCCGCAAACCCTTTATTATCTTCAGCAGGCAGGAGGCTGATTTCCGTGTCGTATATTCTTGATGCGTTGAAAAAATCCGAAGCCCAGCGTCGCCAGCAGGAAGGACTGGCAGCGGATGCTGCACTGAATCAGCAGAGCACTGCAAAAATCAGTAATCGGGGCATCTTTCTGCTGTTGGGCGTCGCTCTGCTGGTTGTCGCCCTGTTGCTGTGGAATCTGCTGACACTGACCGCTGATTCTGATGTGGGCGAATATCATCGGGTCACTGAAGCGGAACAATCGCAACCGGCATCGACATCTACATCGGCGGACGGACGTAAGGTGAATGTTCCGGCTGCACCAGAGCATGAGGTCGCCAACACAGAACAGACTCATGAGCTGGATATCGCACCTGTGCCGGTTAAGGTGGCCTCCGTGCCTGTCGCTCCTGCTGTAACGCCTTCTACAGAGACAGCCCGTACGGACCAAAAGGTTAAACAGGTGGGCTCTGACAGTACGCAGAGTGCTTTGAATGATCCAGCTGTGCAGCGCGCGATGCCGCCGATTTCAGCCTTGCGCCGTATCCCGCAATTAATGATTAACAGTCATATTTACAGCCCGGTTGCGGATAAACGCAGTGTTATTATGAATAACCGTGAGTGGCATGAAGGCGATTTTGTTGCGGAAGGCGTTTATCTGAAAGAAATTACCTCCGACGGTATCACCCTGGATGTTGAAGGCTGGCCCGTGCATGTTGGGCGCAGCAAAGGCTGGCAGGCCATTCCCGGATCCGATTAAGAAGACAGCTGAATGTTAAGTAAAGAAACCAAAGACCGGATCCAGTCATTGTACCGGGAATGCATTAAAGCACTGAACCTGAAGCCGCGTTATGGTCAGCGGGTGATGATTGCTGAGGTCGCAAAAAGTCTCGCAGCTGTGCATGAAGATGAAAAAGGTGCGCGTGATAATAATGCCGGTATTTCTGTGGTGGAAGCCGGTACCGGTACCGGTAAAACGCTGGCATATCTGCTGGCGTCTTTGCCGGTGGCGATTGAAAAAGAAAAGAAATTACTGATTTCGACGGCTACGGTGGCGTTGCAGGAGCAGATTCTCGATAAGGATTTACCGAACCTTAAGAAAACCATTTCGATGCCCTTTAATTTTGCTTTGGCAAAAGGGCGCGGACGTTATCTGTGCCTGTTGAAGCTGGATAAATCTCTGCAGCATCTTTCTGGTTTATTATCGACTGTGGATTTATTTGAGCAGTCGCCGGAAGAAAAAGATAAGGCGCTGTATGAAGAACTTCTGCAGCAATATGCTTCTGGTAAGTGGGATGGTGACCGCGATCGCCTGACCGATGAAATGGAAGATTCCCAGTGGTCGCACTTAACCGCCACGCACCGCGAATGTTCCAATCGCCGTTGTCCGCATTTTCAGAATTGCGCTTTCTATAAGGCGCGTAATGCAATGGATGAGGCTGATGTCATTGTTGCCAACCACGATCTGGTGCTGGCGGATTTATCGCTCGGCGGCGGCGCTGTGCTGCCATCACCGGATAAAACCATCTATGTCTTCGATGAAGGTCATCACCTGGCCGACAAAGCACTGAATCACTTCCGTCTTGAAATTGGTATCCGTGGTCAGCGTCAGTGGCTGCAGCAACTTGAAAAAGGCCTGGAGCAATTTATTGCTGCAGCAGGTATCCCACATACACTGATGCACGGTTTATCCGAAGCGCCGGGGCAGATTCAGGAAATTCAGCAGGCCATCAGTCTGGTCTGGCCATTGTTAATGGATATGATGGGCGAACAGGAACGCCTGCGTTTCGAACAGGGCCGGGTGCCGGAGAATCTGCGCCAGCTGCTGAGCAATATGAAAGGGCCGTTGCAGCCTCTGTTGCTTACCCTGGATAAGCTCAACGACATGCTGCAGAAATCCCTCGATCCGAAGGAAGACGCCGATATCGCCCGGGATGTCGCGGAGTCCTGGCAGGCTCCGATGGGGATTTTGTTTTCCCGCGCTGAACAGTTATCCGAAGCGTTATCCTGGCTCTGTGCGGAAGAGGAAGAAGGTCAGCTGCCGGTGGCGCGCTGGCTCAGCAAAATTCCGTTTGGTGAGGGCTGGGATATTCGCCTGAGTGCTTCACCGATTGCGGTAGCAGAGCAGCTGCGCCGTAATCTCTGGAACCGTTGCTACGGTGCAGTGGTGACATCGGCGACTCTTACGGCACTGAACAGTTTTAATAAACTGATCTGGGAGTCCGGTTTGCCGGACTGGGCTGTTTATGAGCGTGTTGCCAGCCCGTTTGATTACCCATCGCTGGGTGAGTTGCAGCCGGTGTCATTGGCCAGTGATCCTAAGAGTGAACAGTTCCAGACTGATATTGAGTCCTGGCTGAAGCAGGAAGTGAATACCAAAAAAGGCACGCTGGTGTTGTTCAGCTCCCGGGCCCAGCTGGAGGCGACAAGGGATACATTTTTATCTGACTGGTACGATCAGTTGTTGTGTCAGGGGTTTTTACCCAAAGCTGAAATTGTGCGCAGGCATAAAGAGCGCATCGACAAGGGCGAAGGCAGTATTATTTTTGGTTTGGCCAGTTTTGCCGAAGGGATCGACTTGCCCGGTAATTACGTGACCCATGTAATTATTGTGAAAATTCCGTTCGCGGTTCCGGATGATCCGATTCAGGCCGCCATTTCCGAATGGCTGGAAAGCCGCGGTCGAAATCCCTTTATGGATTTAACATTGCCTGCCGCGTCGGTGCGTCTGGTGCAGGCCTGTGGACGTCTTATCCGCACCGAATCCGATCATGGTCGCATCAGTATTCTTGATAAGCGTCTGCTATCACAGCGTTACGGTCGTCTGCTGCTGGATTCTTTACCGCCATTTAAGCGCATTCCCTGAGCGATCATCCCGCACATCCTGAGCAGGGCGAAAGCCGGCTCAGGCCATTTTTTGCTGATTGTCTTTTGCCTGCTGATCTTTGCCGCTGAGCAGAAGATGATGTTTCAGATAGTCCAGCAACTCATCGGCATGATTCAGATCGCGCTGGATAATCAGGCAGCGTAACGTTTTCCGCTCCCTTGCCAGGATACGTACATGGTAGCTGTTACCTGTGTGCGGA
>NZ_DJIO01000179.1:0-10635 GCF_002433655.1 Thalassolituus sp. UBA6592
GTGGTCGCGGCGCAGGTCACCGCTGATTCCGGCGATGGCATCGGCTTCAGGAGCCGGCTCGATGCGGATGCTGCCCTGTTCGAGCCGTTGTTCAATATCGCCGTCGCTGAGTCGCATGTCTGGTGTCCTGTAAATCGGGAAATTCGTTTGCTGGCAGGAGTTTACCGCAGACAGGGCGCTGGCTGTAGAGCGCAGCGCAGACAATTGTGGTTTTGTTTACTTTAATGCAGTGATATCGATCTGGTAGCGGGTTTCACCGTCTTTTTTATCCTGCAGGCGCACCAGCTGGTAGTTGTGGTCGATGGCATACCAGGCATATACGTTGCGGTTCTTGTTCTTGCGCACCTGTCTGAGTTTGATGGTGTTCAGGCGGCCGATATCGGTATTGAGCTGCTCTTCACCGACTACCTCGAATTCGAAGTCCTTGGCGCGGTTCTTTTCGAAGACCTGATATTTGAGGTCTTCGTCGCCTTTTGCCAGGTCCAGCCCTGCCTGCAGCATATAGGTCAGGTTGTCCTGAATGGTATCTTTCCAGGCGTTGCTGTATTGCTGCTGGTTTTCCAGATCGCTGACGCGTTTGAATTCTGGTGTGAACACCAGCGTGCGGTCGCTTTCATTGATCAGGCCGCTGCCACGGTAGCGGTATTCCAGTGGCGTAATCAGGCCATCTTCAAAAGAGAATTCTGAGGTTTCAACCAGGCCTGCGGCGCTGGCATCGGCTTCAAAGATCAGCTGCCAGTTGCCATTGGTGAGCTGGCGCAGAGTGCGGCTGGCTTCGATATCAATACTGAACCAGCCCAGTTTCCAGGCGGTTTTGTAATGAGCGGTGAAGGGGGTCAGTTGGGCAGATGGTTTCGCCGGATCAGCGCTGTCGTCGGCATTTTCGGCTTCATCCTCAGCTGCATACGCTGTTGCCTGTTCCGGGGTTTGCGCTGATTCCTGCTCGAGTGATTCGTGCTCAAATGTTTCCTGCTCGAGTGATGCTTGCTCTGATGCGCTATCTGGCGAAGACAGTTCCGTCCGGGATTCGTCGGCCATTGCGCCGGCAGACAGGGCAACAGCGGCAAAGAATAAAGCGAGGGGCAGGTGGCGGGTCCGTTGGTTCAGCATAATTCAGCCTGTAAACTCCATATAACGCAGATGTTGCCGTATCTGACCAGCAAAGTCGCGCCAGATTCCTTTCCGGCTGATCAGTGAGTGGTGATCACTGTTCCAGACGCAGACCAGCCTCTGGCAGCTGTTTGCCATCCAGCAGGGCTTTGTTGTCTTTCATCACCAGTCGTCCACTGACAAACCATTTAACGGCAATCGGATAAATAATGTGCTCCTGCTGCTGCACGCGCTTTTGCAGGTTTGTTGCATCATCATCCGCGTTAATTGTGACAGCTGCCTGAATCACGTTCGGGCCATCGTCCAGTACTTCGGTAACGAAGTGAACAGTTACGCCGTGCTCGCTGTCACCGGCATCAATCGCACGCTGGTGCGTGTTCAGCCCCTGGTATTTTGGCAGCAGAGAAGGGTGAATATTGAGCATGCGTCCTTCGTAACGGCGGACAAAATCCGGCGTCAGAATGCGCATAAAGCCGGCGAGCACAAGCACATCCGGCTCGTACTCATCGATTTTGCGCATCAGGGCAACATCGAAGTGTTCACGGCTCTGATATTCTTTGTGATCCAGACCAACGCATGGAATATCGCGGTCGCGGGCTTTTTGCAGGCCTGCGGCTTCCGGGCGATTGGAGATAACTGCGGCGACTTCAGCGTCGATATCACCGGATTTAACAGCCTCGGCAATGGCCAGCATATTGCTGCCACTGCCGGAGATCAGAATAACGATACGCGGCTTCTTTTCAGGTTCGCCGGGCGGTCGCATCATACGTGGGTACCGATAAACTCGACCTGTTCTTCGCTGTCAGATTTTGTCTGAATATCACCGATGATCCAGGACTGTTCGCCTTCTGCGTTCAGCAGAGCAACAGCAGCATCAGCTTTTTCTTCCGGAACGACAGCAATCATGCCAACACCACAGTTAAAGGTGCGGTACATTTCGCTGGTTTTTACGTTACCGGCATCCTGTAGCCAGCTGAATACGGCAGGCCACTGCCAGCTGTTAGTGTCGATCACGGCCTTGCAGCCTTCTGGCAGTACGCGTGGAATGTTTTCCTGGAAGCCGCCGCCAGTTACGTGGCACATGGAGTGCACTTCAGAGGCGTTGATCAGCTTCAGTGCAGAGCGTACGTAAATGCGGGTAGGGGCCATCAGGGCATCAGCCAATGGCTGACCATCCAGATCGGCACTCAGGTCAGCATCAGACACTTCGATGATCTTGCGGATCAGAGAGTAGCCGTTGGAGTGTGGGCCGGAAGAAGCCATGGCGATCAGTTTGTCACCGGCTTTTACTTTGCTGCCGTCGATGATGTCGGCTTTTTCTACGATACCAACGCAGAAGCCTGCCAGATCGTAGTCTTCGCCTTCGTACATGCCAGGCATTTCGGCCGTTTCACCACCAACCAGAGAAGCACCCGCCTGAGCACAGCCTTCACCGATACCGGTGACAACAGAAGCCGCAACGTCTACGTTCAGCTTGCCAGTGGCGTAGTAATCAAGGAAGAACAGCGGCTCAGCACCGGCAACCACCAGATCGTTTACACACATGGCGACCAGGTCGATACCAATGGTGTCGTGCTTGGCGAGGTCCATGGCGAGGCGCAGCTTGGTGCCCACACCGTCGGTGCCGGAAACCAGTACCGGTTGTTCGTAGCCCTGAGGTAATTCAAACAGAGCGCCGAAGCCACCCAGGCCGGCAAGCACTTCAGGACGGCGGGTCGCTTTCGCCACGCCTTTGATGCGCTCTACCAATGCATTTCCTGCGTCAATGTCGACGCCCGCGTCTTTGTAGCTAAGGGATTGTTTTTCAGTCATGCCGTTGTCACTGGAGGTACTGGGTGGAAGAAGGCGCGTATTCTAACGATTTGTTCCGCCAAGTGCACCACTCAAATACCGCTTAGTCAGCCGCGCGGGATGATCATCGGCTGTCATCCCCCGCCGGATGGCAGAAATCTGTACAGATATGCAGCAATAGGCTGCCCAGATCACAAAATCTTATCCGGCTTTGGGCTGGAGACTGGCTATCGGCGCTGTTCGTGGCACAATACGGGCCTTTTCTGCCAGAACGCGCTGCAACTTTGGGCGCATTGTCTGTCTGAAGGATGTATCTGAATCAGGCGCTGCCGGGGCAGGGCCATGTCATAAGGAATCTGTCTGTGCGAGCTGTCAGTCTGATCGTCATGTTGTGTCTGAGTGCGCTGGGGCATGCGGTTACCGTATCCGATCTTTATACCGTGAGTGTGCCGGTGGAAAATCAGTCCGCTGACAGCCGCCAGCAGGGTACTCAGCTGGCACTGCAACAGGTGGTTGTTAAAGTTTCCGGGCTCTCTGCCAGTGCCACCAGTGAATCTGTGCAGCAGGCTGTGTCGCGGGCAGACCGCTATGTAAAAAGCTTCCGTTTCAATCGTGACGACGATGCCCTCTATTTAAAGGTCGTGTTTGCGCCGAACCTGATTGATCAGTTGCTTACCGATGCGCATCTGCCGGTCTGGGGCAAAAGCCGGCCATTGGTTGTGCTGTGGAACGGCGTCGAAGAAGGTCAGGAGCGTCAGTGGATCAGTGCCGATACTCCGCAGTGGTATAAAACCATGGCGCGCGCCATGGATGAACGGGGTATCCCGGTATTGTGGCCGGCTCAGGATCTGGAAGACGAAGCGACCTTGCCGCTGGAACGACTTTGGGGGCTGTTCCGTGGAGATATCGAGAAAGCTTCCGAACGCTACCGTGCCGATGCCATTCTGGCTGGCCGTATGACGCCGACCCTGAACGGAGACTGGCGCTACAGCGGATTTTTTGAACACGATGGCGAGGTACTGGACCTCAGCAGCCGCGGTGAAACGGCAGAAGAAGCCCTGCGTCAGGTGACTGAGCAGATCGCTGTGCTGCTGTCCTCGCGTTACGCAGTGATTGATGACGGCACCAGTTCCGGCCATGAGCTGCGGGTTTCCGGTGTCAGCAGTTTCCGCGCTTATCACGATCTGTTGGCTTATCTGCAGGCAAATGTGGCGGTGAACAACGTGCGTGTGCGGGCGGTGCATGAAAATGATCTGGTGCTGGATCTGGACCTTTCTGCTGACTGGAATCAGGTCTGGGCGACCCTTTCGCTCGATAATCGGTTATTGTTGTCAGAACAGGGTGACTATGTCTGGCAACAATAGGGCATAATAAAAAGCATGGAACATCAACAACTTACATTATCTATCACGGTCCGGGACGACGCCCGGTTCGCGAATTATTATGCCGGCCCGAACGAGCAGGTGGTACAGGCGCTGCAACAGCAGTGGACGACCCACGGCGAGCCTTATATCTATCTGTGGGGTTCAGAAGGCGTTGGCTGCAGCCATTTATTGCAGGCGGCCTGTCACTATGCGGAAGGTCTGGGTCATCAGGGTGTTTATCTGCCGCTGGACGAACTGGTGGAATACAGCCCTGCGGTACTCGATTCTATGGAAAACCTGCCTTTGGTGGCTCTGGATAACGTGCAGTCCGTCGCTGGCAATAAAGAGTGGGAAGAAGGCCTTTTCCATCTGTTTAACCGTGTGCGCGACCGTCAGGGGCACATGCTGATTGCCGCCAATCAGGCGCCCAATCATGTGGGTATCCAACTACCGGATCTCAGCTCGCGTCTGAGTTGGGGTATGGTTTATCAGGTTGAGCCGCTGGAAGATGACGATAAAATTCTGGCGCTGCTGCTGCGCGCCAAACGTCGCGGTCTGAATATGAATGACGACGTCGCGCGTTTTATTCTGTCGCGTGGTCCGCGTGATATGCAGGGCCTTTTTGATCTGCTGGATAAGCTGGATCAGGCATCTCTGTCAGCGCAGCGTAAGCTGACGATTCCGTTTATCAAAGCGGAAATGGAGTGGTAACGCCCGGGTAATCCGCGGAACCAGTCCTGGTATCGTTTTACGCCAGACACAAAAAAGCCGCCGGCTGATTTCCCTTTATCAAGGTAGTCAGCGGGCGGCTTTTTTTTTATTGCCGTGCTGTTATCGCAGGATCAGCTCAGTGCTTTGCTGATACGGCCTACCGCATCCTTCAGCACGTCCAGACTGGTAGCGAACGACAGTCGGGCATAACCCGGGGTGCCGAAGGCGGAGCCTGGAACCAGTGCTACACCAGCGTCAGTCAGCAGTTTTTCGGCAAAGGCGACGTCGTCTTCAACGCCCAGTTTCGCCATGGCTTCTTTAAAGCTTGGGAATGCGTAAAAAGCACCATCACTTTCGATACAGGTAACGCCCGGAATCTCGTTCAGTGCAGCAACCAGATAGTCATGGCGTTCTTTGAATGCCTTAACCATAGGTGTTACGCAGTCACGGCCACCGTTCAGGGCTGCTTCCGCCGCAACCTGAGAAATAGAGGTTGGGTTGGAGGTGCTCTGAGACTGAATCTTCTTCATAGCGCCAATCAGCTTCGCCGGGCCCGCAGCGTAGCCAATACGCCAGCCGGTCATGCTGTAGGCTTTGGAAACACCGTTCAGTACGATGGTACGGTCATACAGTTCCGGACACACGGTCAGGATGTTTTCAAAGGCGAAGTCCGCCCACCAGATGTATTCGTACATGTCGTCAGTGGCGACCAGTACATCCGGGTATTTTTTCAGCACAGCGGCCAGTGCTTTCAGTTCTTCACCCGTGTAGGCAACACCGGATGGGTTGGATGGGCTGTTCAGTACCACCAGGCGGGTTTTGTCGGTGATGGCAGCATCCAGCATTTCCGGTGTCATTTTGAAGCGGGTTTCTTCGCCGGTTTCAACGATCACCGGAGTCGCTTCCGCCATTTTCACCATATCCGGGTAAGATACCCAGTAAGGCGCAGGGATGATGACTTCGTCACCCTTGTTCAGCAGTGCCAGAGACAGGTTGAAGAAACTTTGCTTACCGCCACAGGAGACCAGGATCTGAGCAGGTTCGTAGCTCAGGCCGTTGTCTTTCTGCAGCTTGTTAATAATGGCTTTCTTGAGGCCCGGCGTGCCGTCGACCGCCGTGTATTTGGTAAACCCGTTGTTAATTGCCTCTATAGCGGCCTTTTTAATATGCTCCGGAGTATCGAAGTCAGGCTCGCCCGCGCCGAGGCCAATAATGTCTTTGCCTGCCGCACGCAGCTCTGCAGCGCGGTTGGTCACCGCCAGAGTAGGGGAAGGCTTGATCTGTTGAACGCGATCAGACAATTTCAGGTCCAAAATGTGTATCCTCAAAAACCGATGGTGGTTGCAGGCAGTCCGGCTGATCCGGGTCGGGAGCCCTGCCAGTCAAAAATCCGTATAATGTTATCTGATATGAGCTGTAACTGGAATCCTGATGAGCAAGGCATTTGAGCTTTCGTCCAAATATTCTCCCGCCGGTGATCAACCCGAAGCCATCCACCAGCTGGTGGCGGGTGTCGACGCAGGACTGCTGAAGCAAACCCTGCTTGGGGTGACCGGTTCCGGTAAGACCTACACCATGGCCAACGTCATCGCCCAGTGCGGACGTCCGGCAATTATCATGGCGCACAACAAAACTCTGGCTGCACAGCTGTACGGTGAATTTAAGGAATTTTTCCCCAATAACGCCGTCGAGTATTTCGTCTCTTACTACGATTACTATCAGCCGGAAGCCTACGTTCCTTCGTCGGATACCTTTATCGACAAAGACGCTTCGGTGAATGAACACATCGAACAGATGCGACTGTCGGCGACCAAGGCTCTGATGGAGCGTCGCGACGCCATCATTGTTGCCACCGTGTCCGCGATTTACGGTCTGGGTGATCCGGATTCCTATCTGAAAATGATGCTGCATATTGTGCGTGGTGATTCGATCGATCAGCGCTCCATTCTGCGCCGCCTGGCAGAGTTGCAGTACACCCGCAACGATATGGATTTTCATCGTGGTACTTATCGGGTGCGCGGAGAAGTCATTGATATTTTTCCGGCGGAAAGTGATGACGAAGCGGTGCGTATCGAACTGTTTGATGATGAAGTTGAACAGATTTCCTACTTCGATCCGCTTACCGGCGAAGTGCTGAATAAAGTCGCACGGGTAACCATTTATCCGAAGACCCACTATGTAACGCCACGTCAGCGCATTCTCGATGCGATTGATGGTATTAAGGTGGAGCTGGACGAGCGGCTGGAATATTTCCGCGAACATAACCTGCTGGTTGAAGCTCAGCGTCTGGAGCAGCGCACCAAATACGATATCGAAATGATGCAGGAGCTGGGTTACTGCTCGGGCATCGAAAACTATTCACGCTATTTATCTGGCCGTGGTGAGGGTGAAGCGCCACCGACGCTGTTTGATTATATTCCAAATGATGCGCTGGTTTTCGTCGATGAATCCCATGTAACGATTCCGCAGATCGGCGGTATGTACCGTGGTGACCGTTCGCGTAAAGAAACGCTGGTGCAGTTTGGTTTCCGCTTACCATCGGCATTGGATAACCGTCCGATGCGTTTTGAAGAGTGGGAGAAAATTGTTCCCCAGTGCATTTTTGTTTCTGCCACACCGGGTAATTATGAAAAAGACCATCAGGATGCCGTGGTCGAGCAGGTGGTGCGTCCGACCGGTCTGATTGACCCGGTAGTGGAAGTGCGCCCGGCGACCGGTCAGGTGGATGACGTGCTGCACGAATTACATGAACGCATCAGTGCCGGTGAGCGGGTATTGATTACCGTACTGACCAAACGCATGGCGGAAGATTTAACTGAGTTCCTGCTGGAGCAGCACATCCGTGTGCGTTATCTGCACTCCGATATTGATACCGTGGAGCGGGTAGAAATTATCCGTGACCTGCGTCTGGGTGAATTTGATGTGCTGGTGGGGATTAACCTGCTGCGGGAAGGTCTGGATATTCCGGAGGTCTCTCTGGTCGCTATTTTCGACGCCGATAAAGAGGGCTTCCTGCGTTCCGAACGCTCTTTGATTCAGACCATCGGTCGTGCTGCCCGTAACCTGCATGGTAAAGCGATTCTGTACGCTGACCGCATGACCGATTCCATGACCAAAGCCATGGATGAAACCGAACGCCGTCGCGAAAAACAGATAGCCTTTAACGAAGAGCACGACATCGTACCTCAGGGTATTAAAAAATCCGTGGCCGATATTCTCGATGCAGCGCCACCGCCGGGCAAAAAAGGCAAAGGCAAAAGTCGTGGGCGTAAAGTCGCCGAAGATCATGCCGAATACGGTGCGGATGATTGGCGTTCACTCAGTGCAGCTGAGCTGGTTAAAAAAGTGGCGGTGGTGGAAGATCAGATGTTTAAGGCGGCAAAAGACCTTAACTTTGAAGAAGCTGCCCGCCTGCGCGACCAGTTGCATGAAATGAAGCAGAGGGTGATCGAGAACAGCTGAGCTGTTCCCGATCCGGTTTTGTCGGTGAATTAATCCAAGTCAGCGGATTAATCAGAGACAGGTGTATAAGACTGCGTTGAATAATCTTCTGCCGCAGGCTTGCTGATGGTGCCGACTTCTTCCACGTAGTCTACGAAAGACTGTGCGTAGTCGAGGAAGGTATCCACCGCGCGGCCATCGTTGCTGACGGTACCAAAGGTCACATAACCATCCTGTCCCTGAGCGGTAAAGCTGTTGCTCACCACGGTCAGCTGATCAGCATCTGTCAGAGCAGTCCAGTCTGACGTACCGCGTTCCTGAACCTCAATATCATACAGACGCTGACCGGCAGGGCGGTTCATGTCGACGGTCCAGCGAATGCCTGCGCCATAAGGATAGGCACCGGAAGAGCCTTCCGGATTGTGAGCATAATCCACTGCTTCGTTCAGCACCTGGCGGATTTCCGCACCGGTCATTTCCAGGTTGGTCAGAGTGTTGGCAAATGGCAGCAGGGTGTAGGCATCACCAATGGTAATGTCACCGGCAAAAATGTCGGTACGTACGCCACCACCATTCTGAATGGCAATATCTGCTTCCAGGCTCAGATAGAGGAACGCCTGAGCAACCACGTTACCGATGTCACTGCCGTTGGCGCTCTCATTGCTGCAGTTTTCATCGCCGTAAGCACGGCCAGGAATACGCGCCAGACACAGGTCTTCTGACGCTGTGCCAACCACTTCGTTACGGAACTCATCCAGTTGCGCAGTGTAAGTATCCAGCAGCTGCTGAGCAGCTGTGTCCGGCGTTACCACAGCCAGCTGAGGGGCTGCTGCAATCGCACTTTCAATGGCTGCCAGTTCATCACCGGCTGGGGTGTATTCATTTTCTTCAGCGTCTTCACGCAGAATTTCATCACCCAGCAGCAGGTAAGGTGTACCGGAACAGGATTCCACAGTACCGTCGTTATTCCACTGCACATTCAGCTCACCAACCACCTGCGCATACTGCCATGCCTGAACCACACAGGTGGTGTCGCCATCAGCGTTGGTAACAATCGTTGGGTAATCGCCGGCACTGGCCTGGCCGAATTGTTCAAAGTCGCCCAGCAGCGTATGCGAGTCACCACCAACGATGACGTCAACATCGGTCAGCTGTGCTGCCAGTTGCAGATCGTTTTCGTATTGGTAGTGGGTCATCAGAATGATTTTGTCGATGCCGGATGCTTTCAGCTCATCAATCATGGCCTGAGCTGTGGTGGCTTCATCAAGGAACTGAGTGGTCGCCAGTGGACTGGAACTGTTCTGGGTTTTGTTTTTGATGTCGATACCGATTACGCCCACTTCATGACCGTCCACTTCGAACACATGGTAAGGCTTGATGTAATCATCAGACGCATTCGGTGCCAGTGGTGTGCCGACCTGCGGCACTACGTTGGCAGCCAGAACCGGTGTCTGACAGCTGCCACTGTGCAGCTCGTCGATAAAATCTTTCAGGCCGGCATCGCCGCGGTCAAACTCGTGGTTACCCAGAGCGAAGGCATCGAAACACACCTGATTCATCAGATCGGCGTCGGCTTCACCCTCAAACGACGTGAAGTACAGAGTACCGGTAATGGCATCACCGGCGTGCAGCTTGAGCACGTTATCCAGTTCCGCTTCACGGGCAGCAATCTGAGCGGCAACGCGTGGGAAACCACCGCTGCTGAACTCGGTGTCCTGACCAGCGATATCCAGCGTGATGGATTCTTCTTCCAGATGGGAATGGTGATCGTTGATGTGCAGGATGTTCAGCGACAGCGGCGTACCATTCTGATCGTTGTTATCGTCGTTTGCGTCATTGTTGCTATTGCTGCTGCTACCGCCGCAGCCGATCAGAGTTGCCGCAGGAATCGCCAGAGCCAGAGCCTTAACGAGGTTTTTAGAGGGTAAGTTTTTAATACGCATCATTCGGGTCCGTGATTGAAATGATCACGGCTAAGCTAGGCAGGCGCTGTTGCAGTTGGGTTACAGTGCAATGGCATTGACGAAAGTTTACCTTCTTATCAATAAGGTATGGCTGTGCGCCGGATCTGAGCAGGAGAGGGAATCTATGCATCTGATTTCAAAGGTTTTTCACATCATCCGCTGATCGCGACTTTTCATTGCAAAAGGGTTGCACTGAGCGGGGCAGATGGCTATTATACGCGCCTCTTCAGGACTATAGCTCAGTTGGTTAGAGC
>NZ_DJIO01000179.1:10941-15344 GCF_002433655.1 Thalassolituus sp. UBA6592
TAGCTCAGTTGGTTAGAGCGCTACCTTGACATGGTAGAGGTCCCCAGTTCGAATCTGGGTAGTCCTACCAGAATTTCTACTGATCCGTCAGTAACACAGAAGCCGGCTTAAACAGCTGGCTTTTTTGTTGGTGTTTTCTGCGGCTGTATTTCAGAACAATCAATGCCCATCAATAAAAATGCCCCTGAGCCGAAGCCCAGAGGCGTTTTTATCAAAGCCTTAAGCAATATCTTTTAATAAGAAATCAGTGTGGCGTTGCTGCTCAATACCGGATCATCACTGATTTCAGCTCAGTATAATCCTCGATAAAGGCCGCGCCGTATTCACGGCCGATACCGGAGCCTTTGGCACCACCAAATGGTACGCCTGGATCAACGATAGTGTGCATATTCACCCATACGGTACCGGCTTCTACCTAAGGTACCAGACGCAGTGCTTTTGACAGGTCGTGGGTCCAGCCGGAGGCAGTCAGGCCGTAAGGGGTGTCGTTCATTTCGCGCACCAGTTCTTCTTCGGTTTCGTAAGTTGCCAGGGTGGCAACCGGGCCGAAGACTTCTTCGCGCCATGAAGTGCTCTGCAGGGATTTAGGACGAATAACCGTTGGTTTTACAAAGAATCCCGCACGGTCATAGGTTTCACCACCGACCACAAAGCGGTCGCCTTCTTTCACCGCAGTTTCAAATGCTTCAATGACTTTTTTGTACTGGTCTTCAGTTGCGACCGGACCGAACTGGGCGTTCTCGTCCATTGGGTCACCGGCTTCGATTCCTTCCAGACGGGCTTTAATTGCCGCTTCGACTTCGTCGATCTGGCTGGAGTGAACCAGGAAGCGTTCAGCGGATGCACAGATCTGACCGGTGTGCATAAAGCCTGCTTCAAACATACCATCAACGATTTCTTCCACACTCATATCCGGCAGGAAACCTGCGGCGTTTTTACCACCGAGTTCCAGGGTGACGTGTTTCAGATTGGCTTTCATGGCTTCGTCGGCAATGATATGGCCGGTACGTACCGAACCGGTCAGCGACACTTTGGCGATGCGTTTATCAGGAATAATATGATCGCCTAATTTACCAGGGCCATTAATCACGTTAAGTACACCATCCGGTAAACCGGCTTCTTTACCCAGCTCTGCAACACGCAGCAGGCCGATATTCTGCTGTTGCGCGGGTGTATTGCCGGATGGCTTGTGTGTCTGACTCATGGGTAAAGTTTGCCTTGGAGAATTCCATCTCATCAGGCGCGTGCATAAGAATGTGCTGAATATAAGCTTATTGCTCTGCAGAAGAGCCGCTGCAGCTGTACTGCTTCATTATTCGCCAATCTAAGATGCATTCAAATCAAATAACTGTTCTGCAAACTGAACCAGTCGGCTGTTTCTGTTTGTCTGGCTGGCCGGAAGACCTGTGGTGTTTTGGGAACAATCTGTTCCTTAGTATTCCTTGCGCAACAGTCGGTTATTATTAGTCCATTACAATTAATAAACTGCTGTGGAAAATCACCTCAGCAGACCTGAGCGTCGGATTGATTCCGCCTCCTTTCAAATCCTGCCCGCCAGAACTTCTGATGTATCTGCTCAGAATGCTAAGCCGAAGCCGTTAAAAGCACTCACAGATCCGTATGCAGGAAAATAAATGACAGGTGCCAGTCACACCCAAAGCAATGGCCATGTGCCACCCGGTTCAGCAGAGCCTGAACAACCGTCCCCATTGCGCTATCGTACGGCGACAGCTCTGATGGTGGCCGTAGTGTTTTTTATGGAAACACTGGATGCCACCGTCATTACTACCGCACTGCCAACCATGGCGAAAGATTTTGCTGTGCCGGCGGCCAGCCTGTCTGCCGGAGTATCAGCCTATCTGGTGGCACTTACCGTGTTTATTCCGCTCAGCGGCTGGGTCGCAGACCGTTTCGGTCCGCGCAGAGTCTTTGCCTCAGCCATTGCGTTTTTTACCCTGGCATCCTTGTTGTGTGCTGCCAGCGACAGTCTGCTTACTTTTACATCAGCGCGGGTGTTGCAGGGTATTGCCGGCGCCATGATGGTACCGGTTGGCCGTTTGCTGGTGATGCGTGATACGCCGAAAGATCAGATTGTAAAAACTGTCGCTATTCTTACCTGGCCGGCGCTTTCCGGTCCCATTGTTGGGCCAGCGTTAGGCGGCTGGATTACCATGCAATGGAGCTGGGAATGGATTTTTCTGCTTAATTTGCCCATCGGTATTCTGGCATTTGTGGCGTCGCTGTTCCTGATCCGGCCGGTGAAATATCCGGTAAAACATTTTGATATGCGTGGCTTTCTGTTGTGCAGCAGTGGTATTGGTTTGTTTATGATCGCAGTAGAAACCGCCAGTCATGGTCAGGCCTTTATACTGCCAGCTCTGATCGCCGGCGTTGTCGGTGTTGTTCTGTTGCTGCTTTGCAGCCGTTATCTGTTACGCAGCGAAAAGCCATTATTTGATCTCAGTATTCTGCAGGTACGCACTTATGCCAGCGCAGTTAGCGGTGGCTCACTGTCACGGATTGCCTTGAACGCTGCACCATTTTTATTGCCGCTGACCTTTCAGCTTGGCTTTGGCTACAGTCCGGCGGAAGCCGGTGCTCTGTTCTTGTGGCTGTTTGTCGGTAACCTGTGTATGAAACCAACCACCACATGGATTATGAACCGCTTTGGTTTTCGCCGTGTGCTGATGGTCAACAGCTTTATCGTTGCGGGCTCTTTTCTTGCTTATGCGGCCCTTACGGAAGATACGCCGACGACGTTGATTGCCGTTATTTTGTTTATAACGGGTATGACACGCTCGGTGCAATTTACAGCTTTTTACACCATGGCATTTGCGGATATCGAAAAGCATCACATGAATGATGCCAACACCCTGTTTGGTGTGGTTCAGCGGCTGAACAGTGGAATGGGCATTGCTGTTGGCGCATTAATGCTTGCTATCGCCCAGTGGTTTCTTGGCGGTGATGAAGGGGCACCGGTTGCAGCCGATTTCAGTCTGGCATTTATTCTGGTATCGGTACTGGCGTTAATGACGTTTATTGATGTGATGCGACTGCCGGCGGATGCTGGTCACTCGGTATTGAAAAAGCGGGCGGCAGCCGCCTGAGGTCAGGCTGCCGCTTTTATCTATCTTGCTTAGTGCAGGCTGTTAATCCAGTACCTCGAATTTTATTCCGGCCTTATTTTGCAAACGTTCGATATAGCGTTCATCAAAGAGTGAGGCCGGGGTCCAGAAGCCACCGCTTTTACCGGTTTTATTACCGTCAGTGTCGTAGTAGTCCAGCGCCAGGCCAACAATCGCTTCGCCCAGCATTTTGGCTGTACTGCCATAACCCGGGTCGCGGTCGCCGGTGACTTTGGTCAGCGTCAGCTGACCGTCTTCCGTACGGCCAATAAACCTGAGGTCGTAAAAGCCTTCTTCCTGAGCCTGTGGTGACGGGCCTTCGCCGGGTTTGGGCAGTACGTATTTTTCCAGCAGAAAACGCGTCGGTTTAAGTGCTGCACCAAGCAGAAAGGCACCAATCCCGAGACTGTAAATCCGCGCTCCCAGCCAGCCCTTAAACCCGGCGCCGGTGAGTACCGCTTCGTTATAGCTGAAGTTATGACCATAGTAATTTTCGCGCAGCGCATTCGAGCGGAACACGATGCGGGTATTGATTGCAGCCATGATAAAAGGTGCGGTATGGCTGACCATATCTGTGTCCTGCGCCGGTTTTGACATGGTGTTCTGGCGCACAGTAAAGCCATGTTCGGCAGGGCAGATGGAATAGGGATTAGCCAGTTCTTTTTTCAGCGCCGGATTGGCGATCACTTCTTTGGTCAACTCAACCATACTGGCGACGGTGCCGCCGGATACGCCACCTTTGCCAGCTTTAAAGCGCATTTTTGACTGCACCGCCGGTTTGCCGTAACGGCGATAACTTTCTTCCTGTAAAAACCATACGCCCATATCGGAAGGGACCGAATCAAAACCACAGCTGTGCACAATGCGCGCACCGGAGGCTTTGGCCGTAGCTTCATAGCGCTCCAGCATGCGGCGGATCCATTGCGGCTCGCCGGTTAAGTCGCAGTAATCGGTACCGCTTTGCGCGCAGATTTTTACCAGTGTTTCGCCGTACAAAGCGTAAGGGCCAACGGTTGAAACCACGGCACGGGTCTGATTGCACAGTGTGTTCAGTGCGGCATCGTCAGCGGCGTCTGCGAGTATGATGGGCAGGTTGTCAGGTTGAATGCCCAATGGAGTGAGAGTCTGAGCGCGCACAGATTCCAGTTTGCTTTGTGAGCGACCGGCGATGGCCCAGTGGAGGCCATTGCCGACACTATTACCAACACCATAGGTTTCGGCCAGATAGCGGGTGAGAATCTGGCCAACAAAGCTGGTGGCACCGTAAACGATCAGATG
>NZ_DJIO01000126.1:0-15523 GCF_002433655.1 Thalassolituus sp. UBA6592
CATTTTTCGAAATGCTTGAATAGAAATTTGTGGGACAGCAGTGGCTACGGCGGGTTTTTTATTGCCTGTAATCCGGCAATTATTCCTTAATACATCACAGATGTGCGGCGAGATAGTCGAGCAGGATCCGCACTTTCGGAGACAGCTGCCGGCCCGGCAGATACATGGCCCAGATACCTTCATCGGCCGGAGCAAAGTTGGGCAGAATTTCCCGTAGCGAACCATCATCCAGATAGGGCTTTACGTAATAATCCGGTAACTGCACTATCCCCAGGCCCCGTTGCGCCGCATCGGTGAGGGCTGCACCGCTGTTGCAGCGTAAACGCCCGTGAATCCGGATCATGCGTTCACCACGGCTGTCGCGGAAGCGCCAGTAGTCGAGTGTTCCGACCAGGCAGCTGTGGCGGCTGAGTTCTGACAGAGTATCCGGCGAGCCGTGATGGTCGATATAGGTGGCTGAGGCGCAGGTGTAAAGGCGTCGTGTGCCGAGCCGGTGAGCCACCAGATCTTCGTTTTCCAGTCGTCCGAGACGGATGGCAATATCGTAGTTACCTTCCACCAGATCCATTTTTTTGTTGGTCAGATCGCAGCTGAGGCTGAGTTGCGGGTATTCCTGCAGGAAGCGGTTCAGCACTGGCATCAGCTGGCGCTCACCATAGGTCACCGGAGCGGTCACCCTTAACGTACCCTGAGGAATGCTCTGCAGCTGGCTGAGGCTGCGCTCTGCGTCGTGCAGGGCATCCTGCAGAGGGCGACATGACTGGTAGTAGAGCTGACCTGCTTCCGTCAGGCTCACCCGGCGTGTGGTGCGGTAGAAGAGCTTCACTCCCAGACGTTCTTCCAGCCACTGAATCTGGCGGCTGACCTGAGCGGTGGAGATCTTCAGCTGCTGAGAGGCGCGGGTAAAGCTTTCTGTTTCAGCCACAGCAATAAACTCACTGAGGCCCTGCCATTCGTTCATTGTTACCTATATGTAATAGTGATTTTATATGTAGGTAGATTATCGCTAAGAGAAAGGTAATTACAATGGTCACCATCATGAAACAGGAGAATGACCATGACTGATACTATTACCTGCCGTGCAGCCGTTGCCTGGGCAGCGGGCGAACCCCTGAAAATCGAAGAAGTTCAGGTAGCTCCGCCAAAAGCGGGCGAAGTTCGCGTAAAAATCGTTGCTACCGGTGTATGCCACACTGACGCTTTCACTCTGTCTGGTGATGACCCTGAAGGCGTGTTCCCGGCGATCCTGGGCCACGAAGGCGGCGGTATTGTTGAGTCTGTGGGCGAAGGCGTAACCAGCCTGAAAGTGGGTGACCACGTGATCCCGCTGTACACCGCAGAATGTGGCGAGTGTAAGTTCTGTAAATCCGGTAAAACCAACCTGTGCAGCGCGGTTCGTGCGACTCAGGGTAAAGGTCTTATGCCAGACGGCACTACCCGTTTTACCTGCAACGGTGAGCCGATTTTCCACTACATGGGTTGCTCAACTTTCTCTGAGTACACTGTACTGCCGGAAATCTCCCTGGCCAAAGTAAACCCTGAAGCGCCACTGGAAGAAGTGTGTCTGCTGGGTTGTGGTGTAACTACTGGTATGGGTGCTGTTCAGAAAACTGCCAAAGTACAGAAAGGCGACACCGTTGCTATCTTCGGTCTGGGTGGTATTGGTCTGTCTGCCATCATTGGTGCACAAATGGCTGGCGCTGGCCGTATTATCGGTATCGACCTGAACGAATCCAAATTCGACCTGGCGACCAAACTGGGCGCAACCGATCTGGTTAACCCATCCAAATTCGATAAGCCGATTCAGGACGTTATTGTTGAAATGACTGACGGTGGTGTGGATTTCTCCTTCGAATGTATCGGTAACGTCAACGTGATGCGTTCTGCTCTGGAATGCTGTCACAAAGGTTGGGGCGAATCTGTGATCATCGGTGTTGCCGGTGCTGGTCAGGAAATCTCTACCCGTCCGTTCCAGCTGGTAACCGGTCGTGTATGGCGCGGTTCTGCATTCGGTGGTGTTAAAGGCCGTTCTGAACTGCCTGGCATCGTTGAAGACTACCTGGCAGGTAAATTCGCGCTGAGCGATTTCATCACGCACACCATGCCACTGGATCAGATCAACGAAGCGTTTGACCTGATGCACGAAGGTAAGTCCATCCGTTCCGTTATTCACTACTGAGTTAACGAAGAAGCGCAGCCAGGGTAATGCCTGTCTGCGCTTTTTTACTGGAGAAAATTATGACTCTGGAAATCGTAAGTCAGAACAAAAGCTTTGGCGGCTGGCACAAGCAATACACGCATCATTCAGAGGTGCTGAACTGTGATATGCGTTTTGCGGTTTACCTGCCACCACAGGCCAGTGCAGAAAACCCGGTACCGGTGCTTTACTGGTTATCCGGTCTGACCTGTACCGATGAAAACTTTATGCAGAAAGCCGGTGCACATCGTGTTGCTGCGGAACTGGGTATGGCCATTGTTGCGCCGGACACAAGCCCACGTGGTGATGATGTTGCTGACGAAGCCGATCAGTACGATATGGGTAAAGGCGCAGGTTTTTACCTGAACGCTACCCAGGCGCCGTGGAGTAAGCACTACCACATGTACGATTATGTGGTCGAAGAACTGCCGGCACTGATTGAAGAAATTTTCCCGGTTACTCAGCAGCGTGCTGTTGCCGGTCACTCTATGGGTGGCCATGGTGCACTGGTCATTGCACTGCGTAATCCTGAGCGTTATTCCTCAGTGTCTGCGTTCAGCCCGATTACCAATCCGGTGAACTGCCCATGGGGTCAGAAAGCATTTTCTAACTACCTGGGTGATGACCGTGAACTGTGGCACACCTATGACGCATCTGAACTGATGAGTCTGGCGACAGAAAAACTGCCGGCACTGGTGGATCAGGGTCTTGCAGATAATTTCCTGCAAGAGCAGCTGAAACCGGAAATGCTGGAAGCCGCTGCGGCACGCAGCAGCTACCCGCTGGAACTGCGTCAGCATGAAGGCTACGACCACAGCTATTACTTTATTGCGTCTTTTATTGAAGAGCACCTGCGCTTCCATAAAAAGTACCTGTAATAATCTGTGCTGCTGAGGTTTCTCAGTTGTTAGCCCATAAAAAACGCCGGAATTTCCGGCGTTTTTTTTTGCGTTCAGGTTGGGGGGCATTGCAGGAGCGGGCTTAGCCGTGAATCCGGCGCAGCGGGACATTACGGTTATTGGTGCGCATTGCGCACCCTAAAAATGGTGAGAAATTGTAGGAGCGGGTTCACCCGCGAAGGTCGTGCAATGGGCCAGCGGCCATCGGAGCTGAAGCACCTCCTACAGAATGATTTTGAATAGGCAATTTATTGTAGGAGCGGGTTCATTCGCGAATCCGGCGCGGCCAGACATTACGGTTATTGGTGCGCATTGTGCACCCTACAAATGGTGAGAAATTGTAGGAGCGGGTTCAGCCGCGAAGGTCGTGCAATGGGCCTGCGGCCATCGGAGCTGAAGCACCTCCTACAGAGTAATTTTGAATAAGCGACTTATTGTAGGAGCGGGTTCACCCGCGAAGGCGTGCAATGCGCCTGCGGCTATCGGACCTACTATCGAAGCCGAAGCCTTTCCTACAAAATAATATCGGCAAACGAACTGACGGCGTTATGGGCCGGATTTTGTGGAATTTCCGCATCGCGTATCAGCCAGCAGGTCTGCATGCCGGCTTGTTTGGCGGCATCCAGTTCTTCCTCGATATCCGATAAAAACAGCACATCAGCGGCATTAATATCATGAGTTTTCTGCAGTGCCTGCAGAATATTCTGATAAGATTGAGCTTCGCGTTTGCCACCCACCTGTGTATCAAAATGACCACTGAACAGAGGCAGTAAATTCCCTGCCTCTGAATAGCCAAAGAATAATTTCTGCGCGGCAACTGAACCGGATGAATACACATACAGTGGCAGGCCGGCAGCGTGCCATTGCTGCAGGTAATCAACGGCATCGGCGTACATATGTGCTTTGTAATCACCGTTTTCATAACCGGCTTTCCAGATCATGCCCTGCAGGGTTTTCAGTGGCGTGGCTTTTTTATCTTCTGCAATCCATTGCAGCAAAACAGCGCTGACGGCATCCATATCCGCAGCGCTGATGTTGTTGCCTTCCTGCGCGGCCAGTTCTGCTGTATCCGCAAGTAACTGGCGCACGGTGTCGTCCTGCTGGTGCGCTTTAATAAACGCTGGCAGGTGTTCTGCGGCATAAGGAAAAAGCACATCCTTAACGAATGAAATGGAAGACGTGGTGCCTTCGATATCCGTCAGAATCAGTTTCACGCTCATCAGTTATCCAGACGATTAAAGTGAGTGGAAATATGATCGCCGGTAAAGTTGGCGACCCAGCCATCCGGGTTATTAAACATGCGGATAGCGATAAAATTCGGGTTAGGACCCATATCAAACCAATGGCGGGTATTGGCCGGTACGCTGATCAGGTCGCCTTTCTGGCAAAGAACTTCGTAGACTTTGCCGTCAACGTGCATGCTGAACAGACCGTGGCCGGCGACAAAAAAACGTACTTCATCTTCACTGTGTGTATGTTCGTTTAAGAACTTTTCACGCAGTTCGGCTTTTTGTGGGTTATCGCTGTTGAGGCTGACAACGTCGACGGTCTGGTAGCCTTCTTCGGCGATCAGGCGGTCGATGTCTTCTTTGTATGCATTTATCACAGCGTCCTGTTCCGCTCCCGGAGAGAGGCTCACCGGCGTGTGCCACTGCTCAAAACGTACACCGATTTTTTCCAGGCAGTCGCGGATTTTGGTGTTGTTTTCGCTGGTGAACAGCAGGTCGGTGGTGTGACTCAGGTTGCTGTCTTTGTAAATGCGTATAACGCTCATAATAACCTCACAGTGATTCAGGACTGTTTCACAGCCCCAAGTTTCAGCAGTTCAAGCTGATAGCCAAGCAGATTTTCCAGTGCTTCCAGATGGCGGAAGCAACTGGCCAGGTCTTTACCCCAGGTATACACACCATGGCCGCGTATCAGATACGCGTGCCCCTGACCCTGCTGCTGCATTGTGTCTTCCACAAGCGTAGCCAGTCGGTGGATATCCTGGTGATTAGCAAACAGCGGGAAGGTGACCGTACCTTCGTGGCTGTCTTCACCGGCGAATGCTTTTTGCAGCTCCCAGCCGGTGAGGGAAATCGCGTCGCTCTGCCAGACCTGTGACAGTACAACAGCAACGGGAGAATGGGTGTGTAACACTGCGCCAATGTCGCTGTCACGCTGGTACAGTTGCGTATGCAGCAGAGTTTCAGCCGAGGGTTTGCCATCCGTCAGGGCGTTACCCTGCCAGTCGACGGCAAGGATGTCTTTCGGTGCCAGCTCGCCTTTGTGCTTGCCTGAACTGGTCAGGGCACAGCAGGCATCGTTAAGCCTGACGGAATAGTTGGAACTGGTGGCCGGTGACCAGCCGCGGCTGTAAAGAATGCGTCCGTATTCACATAACGCGCTGGCAGCGCGGTTAAATTCCTGTGGATTGAACATACATAAATTCCTGAGTGGATCTGTCTGCTGCAGGGGTTAACGGAATTTTCAGGTAGTGCTTTGCAGATGCCCGGATTGTACTTAACCGCGGGCGGGTCTGCTTATCCACGGGCGAACAACATCGCCACGCTACTCTCATCCGGCTGCATAATCAGGCCTTTTTCTGTGGCAATCACGTCAATCAGTCCGGCCGGCGTGACATCAAAAGACGGGTTAATCGCATCACAGCCATGCGGTGCAACCGGCTGACCATTCAGGCTGGTCACTTCTTCTTTCGGGCGTTGTTCGATAGGAATGTCGTCACCGCTGCGCAGCGACAGATCAAAGGTGGTGGTGGGCGCTACCACCATGACGTTAATGCCATGATGCTTGGCCAGTACCGCCAGACTGTAAGTACCGATTTTATTCGCCACGTCGCCATTGGCGGTAATGCGGTCGGCACCAACGATCACCCAGTCGATGCTTTCACGGCGGAACAGTTGCGCCGCCGCGCCATCGCACACCAGAGAGACCGGAATATTATCCTGCATCAGTTCCCATGCGGTAAGGCGTGCGCCCTGTAACCATGGACGGGTTTCACCGGCGTACACTTGTTTTACTTTGCCATCGGCAAAGCCGGAGCGGATCACGCCCAGTGCCGTACCGTGGCCACCAGTGGCCAGTGCGCCGGTGTTGCAGTGGGTATAAATCAGAGAATCCGGGTGCAGCAGGGAAGCGCCGTAATTGCCCATCGCCTGGTTGGCGAGGATGTCTTCTTCGTGAATTTTACGTGCTTCCGCCACCAGGGCGTGGGCATCTTCAGTACCCAGGCCGGCCATACGCTCCAGCGCCCAGAACAGGTTTACTGCGGTCGGGCGTGACTGCGCCAGTACGTGGTAGGCCTGCTGCATATCGCGGCCAGCGAGGGCATCCAGTGCGTAGCCATAGGCGGCTGCAATACCGATTGCCGGCGCACCACGCACAACCATGTCGCGGATCGCATCGGCGACTTCTGCCGCCGTGGTGTATTCATTCATGCGGTGCTCATGGGGCAGTACACGCTGGTCCAGCAGATGCAGACTCTGGTGGTGCCATTCAATGGCATGAAACGCGGCGGGGGGAATAGCGTGGGTGTGTGCAGACATAGTGCCTTCCTGATCTGCCGGTCAATACACCAAACCACAGTTACGGGGTTCGGCCTGCCGGAACGGGCGGATAACGGCCGCTATTCTAGCGCAGGTTAGCCAAGTGAAGTAGCCACAAAACCATATTGATATAGATGTTTCTAATCCCCTGTTCATTTTGTAATATGGGCTAAACGTCAGACAGGAACCGGCATGGAAGATATAGCCCCTTCGGACTTGAAGACGATTATTCACTCGAAACGAGCGAATATTTATTATTTGCAGTACTGCCGTGTGTTAGTGAATGGCGGCCGGGTTGAATACGTTACCGAAGCTGGCAAAGAATCGCTCTACTGGAACATTCCAATTGCCAACACCACGGTCATTCTGCTGGGAACTGGCACTTCAATTACGCAAGCCGCTGTGCGTGAATTTGCTAAATCTGGTGTGCTGATCGGTTTTTGCGGAGGCGGTGGCACACCGCTGTTTGCATGCAACGAAGTTCAAACCGACGTTGAATGGTTGACCTCGCAAAGTGAATACCGCCCCACCGAATACCTGCAACTCTGGTGTCAGTTCTGGTTCAACGAGTCCCTGCGTCTGGATGCGGCTATCCGATTCCAACAATTCAGGCTCGAAAACCTTCGCGAGATCTGGAACAAACTTTCGAAAAGCCGCGAGCTGGATTTTCCGGTATCGCTGCCGCAGCTCGATGGCGTGATTCAGTCATTTGAGCAACGTCTGGAAAGTGCCAACAACAGCAACGATGTATTGGCCACCGAAGCCGTTATGACCAAGGCACTGTACAAGCTGGTCGGTCAAACGACCGGCTACGGTGAATTTACGCGTGCCAAGCAAGGTGGTGGATTGGACATTGCCAACCGCTATCTGGATCACGGTAACTATCTCGCTTATGGGTTAGCAGCGACTGCCTGTTGGGTGTTAGGGCTGCCACACGGGCTGGCTGTACTACACGGCAAAACCCGTCGTGGTGGGTTGGTGTTTGACGTTGCCGATTTGATCAAGGACGCCATCGTCATGCCGGTAGCTTTTATTTCGGCAATAGCTGGTCACGACGAAACCGAATTCCGCCAACAGCTCATCAGCCAGTTCCAAAAGTACGACGTACTCGACCGCATGATCGAGGCTATCAAAGCGGTAGCAGAGCAAACCGGCCGCCCAGAGCGGGGAATCAGCAAAGCATGATCGTCACCATCAAATCCCAATGCGGTAAAAAAGCCCTGACTGAAACCCGCCGTATTCTCGATCAATTCTTTGAACGTGCCGGTGATCGCAGCTGGGAAGGACCGGTAACGCTGGAAGGCCTGAAAACTGTACGCAAGTTGCTGCGTAAAACTGCCCGAAGAAACACCGCCGTGGCCTGCCATCGCGTGCGTGGTACTCAGCAACTGGAGCTGGAATGGATCATTGGCAGTGCACGTAAATTCAATGCACAGGGCAGAGTGCCGACGAACTCGACCGGTCGGGATGTACTGAAAGCTGAATCAGAAAACCATTGGCAAACAGCTGAAGCCATTGCCTTAATGGCTGGGGTCGCTGGATTGTTTCATGACTTTGGTAAGGCCAATACCTTGTTCCAGCAAAAGCTGCTGGGCAAGCGTGGTACGCAAGAGCCTTTGCGTCACGAATGGCTTTCGTTGTTGATGTTTGTGGCTTTTGTCAGGGCTAAAACAGCGACGATTAAAACCGATGAAGAGTGGCTAAAGGCACTTGCGGGTATTTCAGAGCAGGACGAAAAGTTATGTCAGCAAGCATTGTCTGCTTATCAGCAGGATAAAGAGCTAGCGTTAAAGAATCCCTTTGTTCAACTCGAAGGATTGTCTTTAGCAAAAGTGGTTAGCTGGCTGATCGTCAGTCATCATCGCTTGCCTGTGTATCCTGCTCGTGAAGGCAAAAAGGCTGATGAAACCGAGGATGAATACCCAAGGCTCAAAAAATTCAAATTGTCCCAGTTAACTCTGGAGCATCAGGATTGGTACGCGCCCTGGAATTCTTCACAGTGTTTACGTCATGACTGGTCGGCTGCTGACTGGCAGGGTCTGTTCAACTTTGCCCACGGCACGCCTATCGCCAGTCAACAATGGCGGGCGAAAGCCAAACAGCTGGCGCAGCGAGCCCTGAAGCAAAGCGTGCTGTATAACGGCCAAACCCAATGGCTACAGCACGATCAGTTCAGTAGCCACCTGTCCCGACTGGCATTGATGCTGGCTGACCACAGTTACTCCGCAGCTGGCAAGCAGACCAAGTGGTGGGATGAAAAATATCAGGTGTTTGCCAATACCGATAAAAAGGACGCAAACGGCAAGCGGCCACTAAAACAACGGCTTGATGAGCACAATATTGGTGTCGGTCAGAACGCGTTGCTACTGGCGCGACAGCTGCCTAACCTGCGTTCGAATTTGCCTGTTCTGGTCTCCCATAAAACTCTCAAGTCTCGCTCTTCCAATTCCGGCTATCGGTGGCAAGACACAGCCTTTGATATTGCGACTGGCCTGTCGGCTGTGTCGTCAAAGCAGGGCTTTTTCGGCGTCAATATGGCTTCTACGGGTAAGGGTAAAACCTTTGCCAATGCCCGAATAATGTACGGCCTTGCAACTGAGCAGCAGGGATGTCGTTTCAGTGTGGCTTTGGGGCTACGAACGCTGACGTTACAAACAGGCGATGCTTTAAAAGAACGACTGAAACTGGATTCTGACGAGCTGGCAGTCTTAGTTGGTTCACAGGCCGTTCAGGAACTGCACCGACGTCGTACCGAGCAGAATGAGCCTGCTGAGTCCGCGCAAAGCGGCAGTGAATCATCGGCCGATTTACTTGATGACACCCAGCATGTCAGTTACGACGGCACCTTGAGCGATGGCCCGCTAAGACGTTGGTTGGGCCAAAACGCCTACGGTCAGCCCTCCAAGTCATTGCAGCTGCTCAGTGCCCCGGTACTGGTCTGCACCATCGATCACTTAATGCCTGCAACTGAAGGTGTTCGTGGTGGTAAACAAATTACGCCGATGCTGCGGTTGCTCACGTCGGACCTGGTGCTGGATGAGCCCGATGACTTTGACTCGACAGACTTGCCCGCACTTTGCCGACTGGTGAACTGGGCTGGGTTGCTTGGTAGCCGGGTATTGCTGTCATCTGCCAGTATGCCGCCTGCCATGTTAACTGCGCTCTTCAGTGCTTATCAGGCTGGCCGGAAGCAGTTTAATCGTGCTTGTGGCACTCCGGGGCAATCAGATGAGATTTGCTGTGCCTGGTTTGATGAATTTGGTGCCTTATCCAGTAACTGCACCGATCAGCAGGCTTTCAAGGTTTCCAATAGCGAGTTTGTAGCAACGCGAGTCAAGCATTTGAAAGCCGATCTGGAACCGGGTAAAGCGTTGCGTTTGGCAGAAGTACTGGATGTTGAAACCATTTCCGGGAGTAAGGAAGAAGCCGTCGACGCACTTTGTGCCAGCCTCTGGGAGGGTATGACACAACTGCATCAATCCCATGCATCTGCCGACCCCGCAACCGGCAAACAAGTGTCAGTTGGCCTGATTCGAATGGCCAATATTAATCCGCTGGTGGCCGTTGCCCAGCGGTTGATTGAGCGAGATATTCCGCAAACTGTTTCATTTGTTGGTACACGTCTGCATTTGTGCGTGTACCACAGCCAACATCCGCTGTTAGTTCGATCGCATATAGAAGCTCGGCTGGATAGCATGCTTAACCGCAAACAGCCTGGAGTACTTTGGCAACAGCCGGAAATCCGTTCCGCGCTGGATACTTTTCCTGAACAAAGCCACCTGTTCGTTGTGCTCGGCTCGCCGGTAACTGAAGTAGGGCGCGATCACGATTATGACTGGGCCATTGCTGAGCCCAGCTCCATGCGTTCGTTGATCCAGCTGGCTGGGCGCATTCAGCGCCATCGAAAACAAGCGCCAAAATCCACCAATATGCTGGTACTGAATTACAACTATCGCACTCTGAAGCAGCTTGCAGTAAACAGTGACACAGCGCCACTGCTGTACACCCAGCCGGGGTTTGAGGCCAAAACGACAGGGCCAAACACCATGCTGCAGCTGGACTCGGAGCACTGGGCAATCAAGCAATGTGTGAAGGCTGAAGACCTGTCAGCTATTTCATCTATTCCCAGAATCATAGAGCCAGCAAGGGCGGCAAATGGCACCAGCCTGATTCAGATCGAGCACTTGCACCTGATCGCCGCCTTATTTGAAAACAGGGCGGTTCAGATTCAGGGCCGAACCTGTGCCGACCGTTGGTGGCAGTTATCACCGGCACCAGATTGGCACGCTGAAATGCAACGCCGAACCCCATTCAGACAATCCAGCCCGGACGACGCCTTTGTGCTGTACCAGCAGGATGACACCGAAGAGCCGGTGTTCCATTTGATTCGAGAAAGCGATGGTTATCTGTTACCGCAAAAACTGACTTTCGATTACCCGGAAATCAAACCTGCTCAGCACTGTTCGCCCTGGTTGGAAAGTGACGTTAAGACTCTGATCGCAGAGATGTCGGAAAAACTGGGGCGTGAAGTGTCCGACATCAGCAAGCATTTTTGTGAGATTCGCCTGCGTCGCCTTAACGACACTGGCGCGAAGTCATGGCAATACCATCCGTGGCTTGGGATCTTTCGGAATATTGATTAAATCCAAATTTTAAATTTCAGGAACGTGCAGGAGGTGCAATGGAACTGACCGAAAAAATCCGCCAGTACATCGAAGATCGATGTACAGCCAAACTTGAGCCGCTGGAAAAAGAGCTGGCCAAGGCGGAAAAGGAAAAGACAGCCGATGAGTTCGCTGAATTCCGGCTGGACTGGCATCAGCGTAAACAAGAGCTGCTGGATAAGTTCAAACCGGCCACCTGGCTTTCTGATGCAGCAAGTCGGGCAAAGCAAATCAGCCTCGTCAGCCATGCATTGAAATACACACATAGTGATGCCAAGGGCACCAGCTTGTTGGCGGACATCACCGTGTGGGCGGCCGGACGTGTGCTTTCTTCCGCAGATTTAACGGCAATGAAAGCCGACGTGGTGGGGAACGCGGCGGCGTTGGATGTTGCCAATCTGTTGCTGCTGGAACACGAAGGTGTTCGTCTGCTGGATCAGGTAGCGGCAAACGATACTTCGGCACTGGCTGAGTTTGGTACCGCAGACCAACAGGCCGAATGGCAGGCAGGCTTCAAGGAAGCTCTGAAAGTGAAAGAGCCGTCCAGCCACACACTGGCCAAACAGCTGTATTTCCCTGTGGCCGATGAAGAAACTGGCTATCACTTGCTGGCTCCGCTGGCGGCGTCTTCGTTCAATCACGCTGTTTTTCAACGTGTTCAGCACTCTCGTTTCAGCGAGCACGCGAAGGAAGCTCGTGATGCCCGGCGCAAAGGACATTTCTGGCAAGTGGGTACCAGAGACTATCTGAATTTGGCCATTCAGACTTTCGGCGGCACCAAGCCACAAAATATTTCCCTGCTGAACAGTCAGCGCGGTGGTCGGGCGTATTTGTTTAATGCCCAGCCGCCGGTGTGGAAATCCCGATCCAAACCACCCAAATCTGTCGACGCTTTCTGGAGCGGTTACCGTTGGCGCATTCGCAAGCAGTTGGATGAACTGACGGGCTTTCTTGAGTGGGCTAATCAGCATGAGCTGAATAATCGCCATATTCGCAACAAGCGGGGGGAGATGGTTGCTGCTATGGTCGACGAACTTCACCAATATGCTGCACAACTCCGTCTTTTCCCGGCTGGATGGGCTGCCGAACCCATGGGCAATGGGCCTGAAGCCTGCTGGGTTGACCCCGCCAGAGATGATAAGGACTTCCAGTACGAGCGTGAAGGCAAGGCCTGGTGCAAGCAGTTAGCCCTTAACTTTGGCCGGGTGCTGGCCAAATCCATCGACCAGAAAGGCAAGCGAGCAAAGCTGAGCATGAGTGATGCCGAAACCGCGCACTTTAAACAACAAATTCAGCGTCAGGCGTATTTGCTGATGGTCGATCTGGAGGAATTGGTATGAGACATCTTTTGTTGCTCAACAACTTGCGTGTTGAAAACGCCAATGCCATCTCTGGCATGACCTGGGGCTTTCCTGCGCCAACCAACTTTCTGGGGTTTACTCACGCACTGTCACGCAAGTGCCAGGCAAAGTGGGGCAATCATGCCAGCCTGGGAGGTGTTGGAATCATCTGCCATAGCCATCAGGTACATACCCAACAGCCCAGCGGTTTTGAACATGTGTTTGCACTAAGTCGTAACCCTTTAACCAAAGACGGTAATACTGCGCCATTCAACGAAGAAGGCCGTATGCACATGACGGTCAGCTTGCTGGTGGACTGTGAGTTTGACCCTCTGGAACTGGTGTTGGGCGACGAACCTGCAGAGCAGCGCATCAAACAGTTTGAACATCAGGTGCTGGACTGGCTGGTAACCCAACGACTGGCGGGCGGCATTATCACAAGCATTGGCCGGGTTCGGTACTGGCAGCTTAATGAAACAGATACCAACAGCCAGCGGGCTTTCCGCCGCGAAATGTTGCGACTGATTCCGGGATTTGTATTGCTAGACCGCTCTGACTTGCTGGCAGAACACCATCAGGCCCAAAAGCAACAAACACCAGATACTGAATTGCTCGACAGTTGGCTCGATTTTGTGGCGCTTTGCTACCAGTCCGAAGCCATTGGTCTGGAAGACGGTGAAGCCCCCGTGGTTGGCGAAACCAAAGCCGAGTGGAAAATTCAGCCCAAGCCAGGCTCTGGCAAAGGCTATCTGGTACCACTGGCCATTGGATATCAATCCATTTCCGATCTTTACGAACCAGGCACCGTAGGCCGCGCCCGAGACAACACCGTACCTTTCCGCTTTGTAGAAAGCGCCTACAGCATTGGTGAATGGTGCAGTCCACACAGACTACAAGCTCCGGAAGACCTGCTTTGGCAATACCGCTACAGCGATGGTGCGTATGTCTGCGAGATTCCATCGCAACAAGTAATTTCTGCATCCAGTGAAGATGAAAGCATCGAAATTCCGGACAACGACTTCAACTCATTAGACGAATTGTATTAATCAAGGAGAGACAACATGGCAACTACCAAACTGAAAACTGCATCTGTTCTGGCATTCGAACGCAAACACGCCAACTCTGATGCCGCTATGTTCGCAGGTCGCTGGGAAGAGCGCGCTAACCCCGATGGCTGGAAAGCTATTGAAGTGCAACAAAAATCCGTACGCGGAACCATTTCCAACCGTCTTAAAGCAGCCATTGCCAACGACCCACTGAAGCTGGACGCTGAAATTCAAAAGCCTAACCTTCAAACGGTCGATACTGCTGCACTGCCTCAGGACAGTGACACTCTGAAAGTTTCCTTTACTCTGCGTGTTCTGGGTGATCTGGCAACGCCGTCAGCTTGTAACGACGGCGATTACCAGCAAGCGCTGGCCAACGTAATCAACGGCTACATCGAGCGCGAACAATTCACCGAACTGGCTTCCCGTTACGCCGAAAACCTCGCTAACGCGCGTTTTCTGTGGCGTAACCGCGTGGGTGCCGAGCAAATTGAAGTTACCGTATCCCAGTTGTCGGGTACCGATGTCCTGAACAGCTGGACGTTTGATGCCCATAACTTCGATCTGCGTAACTTTGGTACCCAGCCAGAGGCGATTAAGCCCCTGGCGGATCTGATCCAAACCGGTCTGAGCGGTAAAGGCTTTGTATTGCTGCGTGTTGAAGCCTATGTGCGTTTGGGTGAAGGACAGGAGATTTTTCCATCACAGGAACTGGTGCTGGATGGCTCTGGCAACAGCAAAAAGAGCAAATTCCTGTATCAGGTTGATGGTCAGGCCGCCATGCACTCCCAGAAAATTGGCAATGCCATTCGCACCATTGACACCTGGTACCCGGAAGCCGATACCTTTGGCCCTATCGCCATTGAACCGTATGGCTCTGTAACCAGCCGTGGTGCTGCTTACCGTCAGCCAAAGGCCAAGGAAGATTTCTACAACCTGCTCGATAAATGGGTACTGAAAGACGAGGCCCCATCGGTTGGCAATCAGCACTACGTGATGGGCGTTCTGATTCGTGGTGGCGTATTCGGCGAAGCAGGATAAGGAGCAGGGGATGAACCAACTGGATTTCTACCTCGATATCAAGCTGCTGCCCGACCCGGAATTTGAAACGCAGGACCTGCTAAATGCCCTGTTTTCAAAATTCCACCGGGCCATGAGTCAAACAGTACCAGGAAAAATCGGCGTCAGCTTTCCGGAAGTCGACAAGCGACTGGGTTCTGTATTGCGACTGCATGGCAGTGAGTCAGAGCTCGGCTTGTTGATGGAAAATAACTGGCTGAAAGGTATGCGTGATTACTGCCAGATCAGCAAGATCGAACCCGTGCCAAATGCGGTTCAATACCGCACGGTAAAACGGGTTCAGATGAAAAGTGCCCATAACAAGCGCAAACGCTCAATCGCCAAAGGCTGGCTGACCCCGGAACAAGCTGAAGAGCAAATACCGGACAGCCAGCAGAAGCGTAACCCGTTTCCGTTTATTGAAATGAAAAGCCTCTCGAACCAGAACCGGATGAGGGTGTATATCTACCACGGTGAATTGCAAAGCGAACCATCCGAGGGCACGTTTAATAGCTATGGCCTTAGCGCCACGGCGACTATCCCCTGGTTTTGACCTTAAAATCAGCCCAATCTGCAAGTCTTTGATTTATATAGGTTTGCAGGTTGGTGCCTGAAAAAGGGTTTTTGCGTAAAAAACGAGAAAGTTCTTTAACAAACAGGTATTTAACGCTGATTTGCAACAGCTCGCTGCCGCGCAGGCAGCTCAGAAATGACTGCGATTAAAGGCAGCCTGACTGCTGCTGCTCGCTGCCGCGCAGGCAGCTCAGAAA